>NZ_KZ454940.1:625521-760521 GCF_002797355.1 Bacillus xiapuensis
CTTTTCTTTTACCATTTCAGACACAAGATCGTTGATTGTTGAAATGTATGTTTTACTCATTTCGGTCAAAGTCAAATCCTGTTCTTTAGTAGGTAGCAATTTGATTTTTACAGTGATTGTTTGTGACATGATTTCACCCCCTTGTTTTTTGTTGTTCAACATATCGCTTTATAGTTTGACTTGATACGTTTCCAGCAGTAGAAACAAAATAAGAACGTGTCCACAAACTTGGCAGGTGTCGCAGGTGCGGAAATTCTTCTCGCAACTGTTTAGATGTCACTCCTTTGATTTTTGCCATGATGTTTGCAGGGCTTAGTGTAGGTAGTACATTGAGAAACATGTGTGCATGGTCTTTGTCACATTCTAAAGCAATCACTTGTATTTTTAGTGGTTCGCATATTTCGTGCACCATTTCTTTGAATCTCTTTTCTACCTTGTTGTCAAGAAATATTTTTCTTCTGTATCGAGGACAAAACACAAAATGATAGTTAATGAATGATACGGTTGTAGTAGTTCTTCTATAATCTTCCATGCTTATATTTTTATCAGTTTTCACTATAAACGACAACAAATATATAAAAATAAATATAGTGGAGTTTTCCAATACTTGAAGTACCGCAAAACCTTACGGTTAAATGCGGTACTCCGTATTTGACCTCACTATCATCCCACGTCTAAAGACGGTCTGCGACCTGTGTGGGCTTTCTTGTTCGGAAAATCTGTAATTACAATACTTTGTATACTTGCAGGGCAAAATATAAAGGGGACGATATGTATATCTTTTGAAATTGCTTATTTCAACTTATTTCGTCAGGACCTCATCCTTTTCAATTTTAGTTCCCGTCATTTTAACGAACAAACCAGATATTGATGCAATCACAATGGATGAAACCAATGTGACAAGCAAATTACTAGCAAAAGACATAGCTAGTATATTACCAAAGACAACCACCAGTACAATTCCTGTAACAATAGTTGCTACCGTCGAGTTTAAGAATATACCAGATATACTTGAAATAATTATGATAGAAATAGTTAATATGACCGCTGATATTGAAGTAACCAAAAATTGAGTTAAGTGCATGAATGCATGGTGTGACGTAATCAGTATAGGAAATAGTGACTCCGTTAACAGAAAAATAGCGTTTGATAAAGTGATCCCAAGAAGTTGAAACAAAACGAATGTTCCACAAAATGACGCAACTTTAGTATAGAATAATTGGGAGCGTCCAAATGGATATAGATAAAATCTTATTTTACTTTCACCTATATAATTTTTGACCAGAAAACGATTTACCATAACCGTTCCATATACAACAAGTATACACATGCAGATTGTAGATGCTAAACCTGAGAGCGTCATGTAATTTCTAAGAATATCATCCGACTCAGATGTATCGAATCGTCCGATAATAGCAAAAAAATAAAGTGATAGTAGTTGCGAAAAAAAAGCCATTAAAACAATAATCCATCTATAACTTTTAAGTTGAGATAATTCAAATCTAAAGCTATTTTTCAATTTATCGATTGTCTCCTTTTAGAAATTGATAATACTCCTGAAGCCCGCCCCCATATTCTTGAATGATGTTTTGAACAGATTTTTTTTCATAAGTTTCACCATTCATCATGAATACAACACTAGAAGCAAAGTCTTCAAGCTCTGACAAAGAGTGGCTCGTAATAAGTATAGATATACCCTTTTTCTTCAAATCAGTAAGGACTTTTTTTATTAAGTTTATACCATCAACATCAAGTCCATTAAAAGGCTCATCTAATATGAGTATATTAGGCTGGTGAGAGAGTGCCATTGCCAATTGAAGACGTTGTTTCATCCCTAAAGACAATTTCCCTATTTTTGTTGTAAGCGGAACTTCTAAATCAAGTTTTTTTAGTATCTCTTGATATGATCCAGGCTCTTCTAATTGAAGATAATGAAAATGCTCGTTAAATAATTGGGAGATCGTCATGCTAGAAATACTTGAAGGAAATGAAAAAACCGTCCCTATTTGTTTTAATATTTCAGCACGTGATGATTCTGAAAGCAATTTACCATTTACCTTAATAGAACCTTGATCTGGAAATACTAAACCTAATAAACATTTAAGTAGCGTAGTTTTGCCAACTCCGTTCGGTCCAATAAGGGCACAAATCTCTCCTCCATAAATATCCATATTAGCCGATTTTATAATTTGTTTGTCATTTATAAACTTTTGAACATTAGAAATATTTATTTGTACCAAAATCATTACTCCCTTTTAGAAAGTGCGATAAGAGATATTAGAAATACAACAACAGCCCATAATATTACAACGAACAAATCAATGAAAGAAAAGGTTCCAAAGTGAAATATGGAAGAACGCAACAAATCCGCTGCTGGTACGAATGGAAGAAATTGATAAATATTAGCCGACCATTCTGGAAGCCTGTCTATAGGGTAGGTTATTGGGGAAAAAAGTAATCCCCCTATCATGATCAACTGGGTAGCTAATGCCATAATATTAGGCGGTAAACAATAAGCAATAGCAAACCCGATACAAATCATAGTTATTTGTGCTACCACAATGATTAGACAACTTAATGGAGTTATATACACATTAATATCAAAACGAAGCATGGCAGCTAGACATCCCATGAAAACTCCGGGCAATGATGCAATACACCATATGATGATATCTGAAAGTAATATCGCAGTACGTGCAACCGGCAATGTCCTTTGGTATTTAAAAATACCATCCTGTTTTGAGGTACTAACCATTTGTGCTGCTAATACACATCCAACTGCGATAATCCCAAGAGAAATGGCTCCTGAAGATAAATATATCGCTGAGGATTCATTAATATCTGGAATTAGCAAGGCAAGACCATAGACAATAGCTAAAGCAAAAGCTGCTTGTATAATGCTAAAAGTAGGCAACAAATATTTATGCCTAACAAGGCTCCAGCGGATTAAGCCCCAGAGCTTTTTCATGTTAAGAATAAGCCCAGTTTCTTTACTATAGATGGGTATATTCTTTTTCATCTGTTACCCCCCCGTATGACGCTTCCAGTGATGCCGAAGAAAGTTTGTAGTTAACGATTTTCCCTTGTTTAATTAGGCTTAGCACCCAATCAATTGCATCAGGAATTTGCTGAGATGAAAGAGTAAAGACGACTTGCATTTCATCCTCTATAAATCTAGTCTCAATAGAGTCTGGTAAATCAGATAAATAATTCCAATCATTCAAAACAACAGAAAGGATATTTGACATCATTTGTCCATTCATTCCTCTAGCGGGCTCATCTTTAATCAGAAGACCGCGATCAAATAATAGAAAGCGATCAACATATTGTTCAGCTTCCAATAGATTATGAGTGACAACTATTACAATATGCCCGTTATTGGCCAAATTCCTCATATACTTCCAAACCAATTTTCGTCTCACAGGATCTACATCATTTGTAGGTTCATCAAGCAAAATAATAGGCGGAGGACATACAACGGCCATTGCGAAAGACGCTAATCGTTGTAAACCACCCGAAAGCTTTTCTCCAGGTCTGTCAGCCCACTGTTCAATATTTAAATCCGCTAATATTTCATCAACATATTTTTTATTGTGCTTTCCAGAAATACCCCGAATATATAAAACTGACTCTATAGATTGACGTAAAGTAACTCCAGATAACGGCGCGTGAAACTGCGGCATCATAGAGACTAGTTCTCTAGCCAGCTTTGTGTTACGAACAAAAGATTTACCTTGATAAATGATGTCACCGTGATCAGGCTTTACATTACCAATAATTTGGTTCAATAATGTCGTTTTGCCAGCTCCATTATGACCAATAATAGCTACTATTTCATTTAGATAAAATATAGCTGAAATATCACAATTAGCCTTCACGTTTCCACGTTTATAAGATTTGGATATTGAATTAATCTGCAAACACTCTGTAGTAATTTTATTTTTATTCATTTTGGCATCACCGTATTGTTATTAATGACCTTTACTATATTGCTATGAGAAAAATTTCGAAAAAACAGCTAAAATTAAGCTCCAGAAAAGAGGGATTAACCAATATACAACTATAATGGCATCGACAAGATACCCAATTATTTTTAACTTACGCCATGTCTGAACGTCTTTATCGGCTTCATCTGTCTGCTCTAAAGCAAGCATTGGATTATCTAATACCGATAAAGCAATGAGTTGACCATCACAATTCTTATGAAAGCGGAATTGCCAAATAATTCTCAACCATAGAATAGAGATGGCTGCAGTTAACATCCAGTTTGTTATTACCAAATTTACCAATGACAGACAAGCTAATAGAAAGAAATCAAAGATGACTCCGGCAGATAGCGCAGCAAACCTTGATAGAAAAGACCACAACCAAATATGAGTCATAGATACGGTTGCCTTGGCTTTGGAAAACTGTAAACGAAGCCCTCCTGCTTTGTATCCGAAAGTTCGTGCAAAGATGACATGCATTAATTCATGAACTAAGGTTGTTGATAATGAAAAAATCACGATATAAAGTATATTTATTAATAAAGGTACTGAGTCATTGATAATTTTACTTCCACTAGGTACTCCATAAAAAAGTGTTAATACAAGGACCGTAATCGAGGAAAGTGCCCCTATGATGAAAAGAATACCTCTTGCAAGTTTCCACTGTAAGCTCGTACTTTCCTTTGGCAGTTTCTTCATTTCAGTAGAAGAATCTGCATAAAAGCCGTTTTCTTTTAAAATGTTCAAAACATCCTCACTATAACATTCCAGTTCATCCCTAGACTGAGCTAAGCATTTAGCCAATTCTTCGTCAACTACCAGAGGAACGGCCTCTTCTGCTAAGACTATCCACTTTCCGCTTTTTAGTTTTCTTGAAAACACAGGTTTAAGAAAAAGTCCCTCTGTCATTTAAAATCAAACCTTACTTTTTATTCTCATAATATTGAAATATCTCCCAATCTTCGATGCTCCCTTTTCCGCAAGTTGGGCATTCATCAGCATATCTATGCCATGACGGGTGAGTGAATGAAGAAGCATCCTCAAAGTTGATTTCATATTGAGTACTTAGGCTTCTCGGTTCTACGTATCCTGTAATAACTCTTACTGCTTCATCAACAATAGCAGCTGTAAGTTGGAAAATGGCAGGTGCATATGCAATGGTAGGTGGCGAAAAATTTATCTCTCTAAAAGCCACGAATTGTTCTATAAATTGTGGATCATTCATACTGTAATGGAGATTTAAACAATCAAAACAACCAGTTTTTCCCGGTATTACAGTAAAAACTCGTCCTCGACTGACTTGAGATGCACCGAAAACGCATGGGACATTAGCTTTAACTATTGCCTGATTTACAATTCTTTGGGCAACAAATGGTGGCTCATCTATAGCACAAATTACCAAATCAACACCATCTATGAGTTTCAAAACGTCATCAGGCGTTTTAATCTTTTGGTTATGTGCTTCTATTTCTAATTGTGAATTCATTTGAGAAATTGCTCTTGCCGCTGCTTCACATTTAGGAGAACCGATATCTGATTCTTTGTATAACAATTGTCTGCCTAAATTACTTTCCTCCACGTTATCGTAATCAACAATAATGATTTTTTTAGGTCCCAGACCAGACAAAAGAGTAAGGATGTTCGAACCTCCTCCTCCAAGCCCTAAAAGAAGAATCGTAGTTTCATTGATTTTCTTTTGGGGGTTAAACCGATTGCCATTTGTTCCAATGAATCTACTAAAATAATTGACGTTTGGCATATAACGTTCTGGAATTCCAGCATTATCCTCATAAATTGTTTCTTCTAAGAATCCTTCGTTATCTAACAGAGTAACCCCTTCAATGATGTCTTTTTCTGATAATTCCGGAAAAAGTTCTATCATTTCTTGTATAACATTCTCTACGCTTCTTCCGTCTAAGCGTGATGCAAGCTCCCATAGTTGACCATCTGGATCACCAAACTCAGCGGTGATACCCAATTGCGCACCAATTCTGAACTCCTTTTCATTCAATCTATATAGTGGATAGATTGGTTTAATACGAGGTTTATTGTACTTATTATTCATACTAGCCTCCTAAATATTGATTTATAAAAACAAAGTCGAGGTTTCAAATAACTAACCTCGACTTTGTTCTGAATTAAGTGGCCGTCAAATACATTAGAAGATGATCCACCATGCTGTAGCTTCAACCTTAACTGCACGACGAACAGTAACTTTTTTCATCAAGTTCACCTCCATCTCCACAGTACAAAACAAATAATCGATAATAGTTAAGACTTCAGTAATCAATATATTGTTTTGACTGAGTTTTAATTTGCTATAGCAAATATTTACACTCGAGCTAAATTTATATTACCATTATTTAGTTGCAAAAATGAGTGCGGCTTTCCGAAATATTTATTCGGAAAGCCGCACTTGACAAATTCATAATGATGCTAATACAGTTCATCAGGAAGTTCAAAATGTACAGGTGAAAAGCCGTGCAAAGAATTCATCTCTGAATAGGACTTCCCCCCCTTCCCCGAATGACCGTTTTTCAGTTCAATTTTAGGGAAGTAAATCTTAAATTGATCCATCATCATGATTAATACCAGTTAAGCACTCATTTTCTTAGTGTTGATCCAATAGAATACAAAGTAACTTAGAACCAAGATTATTATATATATAAGTTCAGGATAGACAAACTCCACTTGGTCTAAACGGGCATCCTTTAAATCAAAAAGGTCAAATAGAAAATTGGTTAACAAGAAAAGGAACAGCGTAGCCCAGCTTTGAATAACCGCCTTTTGCTTAATAGTTTTCATTCGCTCATCGTCTTTTGGACCAAAAAGGAATTCACTGCTGCCTGTTAACCATCCTACAATCAATATCCACATAATTGGTATCACTATGTAAGCTAAAACTAACTCCATCTTTGCTCTCTCCTTTGCATGATCATTTCAACATAATTCTTTCTTCAGAGTTGCCAGTTCTTGAAAACAGGTTATTTATACTTTCTTGAATAAATAAAAGCCGTAATGGGCTGTGTGACAAAAGTAAGACCGACTACAATAAGTAAAGGATAGTTCTTTATCTCATTTAAATGACCGACTCCCTCAGTTATAAATAATACTAGGGCCGACAATATCATTAGAGCATAGTAACCAATTTTCGAACTCTGTGTTTCAATATGCTGTTCCAATTCATCCTTATCCTTATTCCCCTCTAAATCTCCCCATGTAAGGGCATTAAAAACATACGCCAATGCCAAAAAACTAAAGAATATAGTTGTACCATCAACTTGTCCATATCGTAAATATTTATATATGGAATATCCGAAAATGGCTGAAAAAGCAGCAACCGAAATGAAAATTGCCAATTTCTTTGTTTCACCCATATTATTCACCTCTTTTGTTTGAATTTTATGGTCATAAGACATTGCTTATTTGCTCTTGTGCTTTTCTATATAAAATGGTTCGCTGCTACTACAATTTAGCAGCACCCATCCATCCTATAATCCCGAATTCTCTAGCGTAATGGAATCTTAGAATGCCCTAAATCGTAATGCAGCGGTGCAAAGATTAAAAACGGTTCCTTACTAACCAAATATGATCTTGCTAAATACCGCAGTTTTTACACTCATTTCATCTCCTTCTTAAAAATAAATAATTGATCTACAGTTGTGTTGAGATTATGAGATAGTTTAAAGGCTAACGCTAAGGTAGGATCATATTTATCGTTTTCAATAGCATTTATGGTTTGTCTGGTAACACCACATCTGGAAGCAAGTTCCTCTTGGGAAATCTTCATGCTTTTTCTTATAACCCTAATGTTATTTTCCATTTACATACACCTCTAAAAAAGTAAAAACCTTTTTACATTTTTATTATAAAAAATCTCCTCCAACAATGTCAAATTCTTTTTACATTTTTGAAGAAGAAAATCTAAAACGGTTATTTAAATGAATCTTTGACGAGATTTCTTCTGCCCGCTCTCTGTTTGATCACTGCTTATCATATGGCCCACCGCATTATACCTAAAATGACAAGCAGACTATAACATTGTGTTTGATTTGAACTCGTTTCTATCCCCTTATTTCTTATTAATCATTTTGATATTTCCTCCATATCTGATTAGGTACTGCTTCAATTCCTGATAGAACCGGAAAGCCATTTTGCGGACCATGCTCCGTAAATATGGACTGGCAAGTAACGAGGTTTAATGATTTTGCATCCGCAATTCCGCTTTCCGGTAATCCTTTTCCCGAAGCTGCATCACTGAACTAAGAACTGAATATTGAAATATTGAAAATTGAAGCCCAACCGCCTGAATGCTGCTGTAATCCTGCTTATGGTGGCGGCAGTGAACAGGTGATTGGACAGGGGGTCGAGGTTTTAACTGCTGATCGTTCCGGTTTCTCTTACAGAACGTATGAGGAGACTACAATAAGAAGAAGACATACTGATTTGCCGGTTGTCTTCAATGCCTTATTAGTTAGAGAAAGATAATCAGCTCGTTTCATCTATATCAAGCAGTTTCATCGTTATGGAGAGCTGTATACATTTAAAGAGGCTGAATTGAAAATATTTTACCGTTTTTGATAATATCTTGTTGTTTCACTAGTGCATCGACCATTTCTGTTGTAACGGATTCATAGAGAAGACCTCTTTTCTCGGATTGGTTATGGTACCAGAAAAGAGGCTTCCTTTTTTTGATGAAATTTTTCATTTACACAAAGTATTTTGCTATTTTGTAAAGATCACTTTATAACAAGTATATTTTGTCATCTGGTAATAAATAATATAAATCAAGGTAAACAGTCCTATTGCTATAATTTCTGGTAACCAGAAAGCGCTGCTGTCCCCGATTAAGTTCGGCAGGAGAGCCTTAAAGCATTCTAATGCAAATATACTGTGAATACTTCCGATAACATATGGAACAACGAGAGTAATCAAAATCTGATTATTAATAATCGATTTTATTTTCCGTTTTTCGTATCCTAGCTTATTTAATATATTAAATTCACTAATCTTAGAGTACGCATTAGAAAGATTGGTGAAATATAATATACTGCCCGTAGCAATTAAGAATATAGCACTTGCAAATATTGAAATCAGCAACGATGAGCTATTTTCTTTAATAAAGGTTGTCTCTCTTCCTATTGCACTTTGAAATCTAGGCTCATCGAAAAAAAAGGAAGACAGTTGTTCATGCAGATCTGCATTATCCCGCAATCCCTTTCCATAAACACTTATAACCGTTCGTGTTGGCAGTTCATATCTTGCTGCTTTTTCGTATAACTCGTCTGAAATAATGAGAGTACCAACACTATTAGCAAAAGATAAAGTGTTATTTAACGTTGTATCTTGAACCGTTATCTTTACTTTCTCGTTTGAAGATAAGTTTAATTGGTAGCTCATTCCTGTTTCATCTTCCTGATTCTTGTTATACTTAACGAATAATACATTATGATCTGATAAGTCTAATTCAGGTACGTCATCTCCCCTAAGCTTTATTGCTTTTTTATAATCTGATTCTGAGACTAGATCAAAACTTGGCTTTTCTTTTATTGAATATTCATAAGGGAGTGACTTGGACGAAGAAGAAACTTCCATTATTTGAGTTGTGTGAGTTAGAAAATTCGATTTTCCTGCCCCTTTTTCAACCGTATTCAATGCTTTATTCACTAACTCAGAATCTTCTGCAGGAAATTCAAAAGCCGCTGGATTTGTTCGATCAATAGCTTTCACAGGGTAATAAAATGTGATAACACCAGCACCTAATAAACAAAGTGCCGCTGCTGATATTAATGTAGCGATGATTAATACTCTTGCATTTGTATAAACCCTTTGAACAAATTGCGGGATCACAATAATCGACGTATCTCTATAAAAATAGTTTTTATTTAATTTTATTTTTTGTATGGCATACGGGATAAAAAATTGTATAGAACAGATTGTTCCAATAACCACCAAAATAAACGTAATCAGAGACATTGGAGAAAAGCCTATCGTTGACCACAATGAATCCGTTCCTCTTTTTATATCTAAAGCTAATACATAACCGGCCAACAAAGATCCAATTCCCAAAACTGCTTTCCAGAGTTTTAGTTTTATCTGTTTTTCAGCTTTCTCATCCGATCTAATTAGGGAAAGAAGGTTAGTTTTTTGGATGAATATATAATTTGAAATAAGCAGCACCAGCATAGCTATACATACAAACAAGCTAGTAACCACAACAGCTTTGTTATTTAAAAAGGGGATTTCTGAACTAACGGATAATCCCATTGTATTGATAATAAAGGCCATTAACCCCTTAAATAAAACAGATCCTAATAAAACACCCATTACAAGGGAAAAGAGACAAATGAAGATGTTTTCAAAAAACAAAATTTGTATAATTTTCCTCTTTTTAATTCCCAGCAGCGTATAAATGCCTAATTCTTTCATACGCCGCTTCATAAAGAAATTATTGGAATAGGACATATAAAACAATACAAATATCATTAATAAAGGAATTACGATATTTACCATTGATTTTAGTTTATTATCGCCCATTAATTTCTCTAAAATTTGCTCGTTTCCGCCAAAAGAAATAGAAAAGTAGAAAATCATTAAAACAACCGAAACTGAAATCAAATATAACATGTAAAAAGAGATATTTTTCTTTAAGTTTTTTTGTACCACAGTGAACACATTCAACCTTATCACCCCTCTCTTAAATCTTATTTAAATTCTAAATTCGCAATTTCCGCTAATATTTCATCAAAAAATTCTTTCCTTTTTCTCCCGCCCCTTTTTAATTCATTTACAGTACGTCCGTCTTTCAAAATAATGATTCGGTTTGCATAACTGGCAGAATAAGCATCATGGGTAACCATTAAGATAGTAGTATTTAACTCTTCATTTACTTCCTTTAATTTCATTAACAATTCTCTTGCAGAATTGGAATCAAGGGCGCCAGTAGGTTCATCCGCAAAAAGAATCGCTGGTTCTTTTATAATAGCCCTTGCTGCAGCTGCTCTTTGTTTTTGCCCTCCAGATAATTCGTTTGGATATTTTGAAAGTTGTTTTTCAATTCCAAATCGGGCTGCTAAAGTATAAATAGACTGCTCGATTTCCTTTGGAGTTTTTTCGAGCAAAGTTAAGGGAACCGCAATGTTTTCCTGTATAGTTAAACTATCCAGTAAGAAATATTCCTGAAAAATAAAACCTAAATAATCTCTTCTAAAATCACTTTTTTTGCCATCCCGTAACTTGACAATACTTTGCCCGTTAATATAGATTTCACCGCCAGAAGCTGTGTCTATTGTAGATAAGACATTTAAAAGTGAAGTTTTACCGGATCCTGAAGAACCCATAATTCCAACAAATTCACCGCTCTGAATTTCTATCGATACATTATCTAAAGCATTAAAACCGCCATATTTTTTTGTTATATTCCTTGCTGACAATATACTTTCTGTCATAACCCTATCTCTCCTTTTATAAGGTAAAATTGAATAAAGAATGTAAGTGTAGAGGTCAAGTTGAATTTTTTCCGCTTAGTTATCTGTTGCCTCTTAGTTGATGCACAAAATAAAGTGAGCGGCAAATGGAGCTGAAAAGTGTATGAGGGTGCTTACATCTATACGCTCCCTATTCTCTGCTCCTTCTTTTACTTCTATTTCTGCTTAGTAAAAATTATAGTGAGTGAATGGCTAAAAAAAATGAGTAAAAGACGCAAACATTCTCAGGTAATTTATGACAACCCTATAAAAAGTTAAGATGGAGCTTCTGCAGACAGATGAATTTGAAAAGGGCAAAGCCAGCAAGCTTTTCTGGGCTCTAAGCCCGAGACATAGCTGCCGCCCTATGTAAAACGAAGCGAAATGCAAAAAATATATTGCCCTATACTATATTTTTTAATGGCCGCGAACAAAAAACAGCCCTTAAACTAAAGGACTGTCTAGTATGTGCTATTTAATAAATTTTTGATCTTTGCGGTTTTCGGTTATGGAACACTTTGCAGGATCCGTACTAGATGTCTTGAAAAATCCTTCTTCCATTCCTCCCAATCTGTCAGTAAATAAAAACATGTTCCCCGCCTAGATGTTTGTGTTCGGTGTATTATTGTAAATTTTTTACGTATCCTAATTTAATTCCCTTTGCAACCGCCTCTAATGAAGAAGTAACTTCGAATTTACTAAAAATGTTTTGGATATGGTTTGAAACCGTTCTTTTACTAATATATAATTTCTCCGCAATAGTCTCCCGCTTATTTCCCTCACTAAGTAACTGCAAAACTTTAATCTCCGTCTCAGTTAATTCACAAATATAATCCAAGTTTTTTGTTAGGAAATATTCATGCCCTTTATTAATTTGTATGAGAATCTGCAACAATTGTTCAGGCAGTATGTTTTTATTAACAAAACCTTTAACACCAGCCTTTTTAGCTTCATGTCGATAAACTGGCAGGTCATAGCCCGTCAATATAACAATCCGTATGGAAGGATAATGTTCAATAATCATTTTTGATAAAATAATTCCATCCTCATCGCTTATATTACTTAAATTAATATCTATTAAAAGGAGATCCGGCTTTTCCCTTTCTATGATTTGCATTATATTATCAACATTTTGTATCGTTTGAAATGATTTAATTTCATCATAATCCTCAAAAGCAATCGCCAAACTTTTAGCAAACAACGTATGGTCATCTATTAATAAAATGTTCATATGAGTAATCCCCTTTCATTGAAAAGTATATCCTTACTTTAAATCCTGAAGGCTTTCCAGAACTAATCTCCATTTTTCCGCCCAGCATATATACCTGCTCTTTTATAGAGGCTAATCCTTTATGTCCCTTTTTTATTTGATTTAACTCCATTTTTCCTTCCCCATTATCCTCGACGATTAGTTCTACTTCATCCATTTCTTGATGCAAGCGGATCCATATTCTGTTTCCTTGAGAATGTTTAAAACTATTTGTTGTTAACTCTTTTATAAAACGATAGACAATTAAATGATATGGTTCTAGTAAAAATATATCTTCTTCACAAATAAAGGATATATGAATCTGTTTTGATCTAAACGTTTGTTTTATATTATCAATGAGATTGCTGTAGTTTTCTTTTAAAGTTAGCGTCCTTAACATAGTCGGATGGTATTCTTCTGTTTGTCTTCTAATTGACTTATTTAAATCATTAAGCGTTTCAACTATTATTTTTTTATCTCCGCCTTATCCGCTTTATTTATAATATTTTTTACAGCTAATAAGTCTTGTAATATTTCATCGTGTAAGTAATTAGAAAAGTCCTTTTTTAATTTTTCTTCCCTCGAAATCTGAATAATACTATTTATATATGAATTATATTGATGTTTTTCGGTTCCGTTTATCATAGCGTCCTTAACCTGGCTATATATTAAAATGAAATACAAAATGTTAAACCATAAAATGGCATGCGCAATGATAAAGTACTCAATGGCATCCAAGCCCAAAGAACTTCCAATATACAACATGAAAGGTACGGTCATTACACTGATGATCATTTTATTTCTTGAATTTAATTGTTGCCCTATTTTTATTTCCTTTTTAATTTTTTTAACGATTAAATATATACTATATAAAGGAAAAATAAAAATTATATAGAAAGCTGAATTGGTAAAAATATTTCCCCTTTCATTCAAAAAAATTATAAATGCGATAAAAGGGATAATCGTTATAACAAAGGAACGTGGATAGGCTACACTAAGTTAGACAACTCTTATAAGGGAATAGTACTCTAAAAGGACTAACCTTAAGGAGCGGGTCAAAATGAGAAGAGAACGTCGAACGTTTACAGCCGAATTTAAGCTACAAATGGTGAAGCTTTATGAAAATGGAAAATCACGTGCGGATATTGCGAGAGAATATGATATTACGCCTTCTTCATTAGATCGTTGGATTAAAAATCACCAGGAAACAGGGTCTTTCAAGGCAGAAGACAATCGTACGACAGAAGAAACAGAATTGCTTGAACTACGCAAAGAAGTGCAACGCCTACGAATGGAAAATGATATTTTAAAGCAAGCCGCGCTGATCATGGGACGAAAATAGATGTGATTCGTAACAACGCTCACAATTATTCGGTATCAGCCATGTGTGACGTCCTACAAATTCCAAGAAGTACTTACTACTATCACCTTCACAAGTGTGAAGATGACGAAAAACAAGCGGAGGAAGCAGACTTACAAGAGCGTATTTATACGATTTTTAAGCAAAGTCGTAATAACTATGGGACACGTAAAATTAAGAAAGAATTAGAGAAACAAGACATGATGGTTTCTAGACGACGTATAGGGGGAATCATGAAGGATTTAGGTCTTGTCTCGAATTACACGGTTGCTTATTACCGACCACAAAAAAAAACAAAGTAACGAGGCGACAATCGCCAACGTATTAAATCGTGAATTCCAACAAGAGAAGGAATTATCGGTGTTAGTCAGTGATTTAACGTACGTGCGTATCGGGAAAAAATGGCACTATGTGTGCTTGTTTGTCGATCTTTTTAATCGTGAATTAGTCGGTGCAAGTGCGGGCCCAAATAAAGACGCAGCGCTTGTCTACAAAGCATTAAGTAGCATTAAAGGCAACCTGACAAATGTACAGTTATTCCACACAGACCGTGGCTCAGAATTCGATAATCAACTGATGGCAGAAGCAACAGAAGCATTTGGTATCCAGCGTTCACTTAGCGCAAAAGGATGTCCATATGATAATGCCGTGGCAGAAGCGACATACAAGAGCTTTAAGATCGAATTTGTGTACCAACGTACTTTCCATTCCCTTGAACAACTAGATCTTGAACTGTGGGATTATGTAAATTGGTTTAATCATATTCGGATTCATCAAACACTAGGATATCTGACACCGACTGAATTTAAGCAGCAGTCCTTATAAAAATTGTTCAGGTTAGTGTTGACATTCCAGGCTGACCCATAGTAGAATAAAAGACCTTAAATTTTTCAAAGAACTGCCCCCTATAAAATATCTTGATTAATAGATAATTAGGGCTTTTTACACCTATCTTCATTCCTTTCCATTTATCAACTTTAATTGTACTTTTACGAACACTCGATTTGCTTGTTAGCCGAAACTTTTACGCCTCAGAAAGTGAATACTTCCTCTTGCCATCATTTATTGATTTTTATGTTTGAATTTATTTTTAAAACCGCCTTAATAAATTTCTCTTTATCTTTTGGAGAGATAGTAATAAATTTAAATCCTGAATGTGTTATACCTATCCGATCAACGGATAGTGCTGGACCAACAAATGGACTTTTCATATGATTTATAGTCTGAATTTTATGAACGTCTATTCGGAATTTTATTGGTCCATATATAATAACAAGTTCATCATTAGTAATTTTATAGCCAGTCCTAAACCACATTAACAAAGAAATTATTCCGGGTACAATCAATGTAATTATTAAAATGAAGGAAAATTCTTCAGCTCTTGCAATAGGTACTATAATTAATATGAACACAGCTAAGAGATGAATAGCACCCATCCAAATATCTCTTTTCGAATTAAAATACATTTCCTCACTCCATAATTTTATTTTAGTATTCTTTCATTTAATATAACATTTAATTCACATAATTTCTTTTTGCTTAGGTGATACCAATTAATAGAGAGAAAATCATAGATCTTGTTATCTTTGGTATGACATATGCAACATTAAATAGTTTTCCAAATTCAAATAGCTTAATAATTGCTTCTGACTCATATTTTTTGTTGTTTGAATAAAATAAGGCTGTTTATATTTGTATTTACTTTATCATTTCGAATTAGTTCACCATAAGACTCTCCTTTTATATTAGAAAAATATAACATTCTCTTTCTAACCAACTTATTAACCAGTCTAATAAATCTACTACAGACCATAGAATCATTATCATAAAGTAGAATTTTGATAATTTTACCTCCATTCAACTTATTTGTATGTTACAATATTGGTAATTTAAATACAAATATTCAAATTAAATTGAAGGGATGTTAAATTTGTACAAAAAAAGTCCTGCTTTAATTTTCATATTTAGCGTTACAATTGGTTTTTTATTAATATTTCTTTCAATTACTTCCGCTTTGCCTGTAAATACCTTGAATATAGACAAGGAATTAAAAGGCGTAATTAATGAAGTACTACCTCAAGGTTGGGGGTTTTTCAGTAAATCCCCTAGAGAGCCAGATTTAAATGCAGTGCCATTAGAGGAACAAGAAGCATTACAGTGGCCAAATAATTCTTTATCAAATTACCTTGGAATTTCCCGTGAAGGAAGAGCTCAGGGAATTGAACTAGGCTCTATTATCGGCGCAATAGATGAAGAGAGCTATCAAAATTGCGAGAACGACGTTTATAGTTGTTTTAAAACAACAGAAACTGCTATTAACATAGAAAATACTAATAAAAATCCTAGCATTTGCGGGAAATGGGGCGTAGTAAACCAAGAACCGGTTCCGTGGGCTTGGGGGGATCAACTTGATTCAATAATAATGCCGTCAACCATAGTAAAGGTAGATGTAGAATGTTGAATTCAATAAACGATAGAGTTGTTAACTGGGTAACAGAATATAATCCTTGGACAAATATGTATGGAATGGCAAGGACTATTATCGCACTCGCTACTGCCTCTACTCTAATTTTTAACGACGTTGAGGTTTTCTTCAGACCAACTTCCGATTCAAACATATATCCAAATTGCGGGAATAGTATAGTAACTATATTTTGCTTAGTCCCAAATGACTATACATACTTAAATATAATTAAATGGATTTGTGTGATGATCTTATTATTAGTTGCAAGTGGATGGCGACCACAAATAACAGGACTTTTACACTGGTGGGTTTCTTACAGTTTTCACCAATCTGCCGTCACAATTGACGGTGGAGAAAATGTTGCAGCTGTTATTACGCTATTATTAATTCCGATTACACTCTGTGATCCAAGAAAAAATCATTGGTGCAGAAAAATAGATTTAAATGCAAACTTTATTAATAGAAGGATAATATCAAAAATTTCATTTATCCTTATCAGAATTCAGGTTGCGATAATATATTTCCATTCAACAGTAGCAAAACTCTCAGTTCCAGAATGGATTGATGGAACTGCAGTTTGGTATTATATGCAATCCTCAATGATTGGTTTGAACCCTAGAATGATGGAAATATTTGACTTTATTTTATCTTCAAGATTAATAGTGATACCTACTTGGGGAACTTTAGTTCTGCAAACGGTATTAGTTTTAGCACTATTCGCACCTAAAAATTATTGGTCATACATTTTGTTTTTCGCAGTTTTTATGCATGAGATTTTTGCGGTTTTCTTAGGATTATTTTCATTCTCATTAATTATGCTCGGATCATTGTTCCTATTTTTAAGGCCTGCTGAGAAAGAATTTCAATTTAGTAAGTTCCATGTTTTAAAGTATCCAATCAAAAGGGGGGATATAAAGAGATTGGATCACGCCTGTTGATTAACCAAATTTAGACAGACTTCTCCTGCTCTGATCAAAATAGTGATACAGAAATAAGACCATTCGATCCCACCACTGTAAGGGTAATGCGCCTGTCAAAAGCATGCGCTGAAAAGCCACTGACGACAGGTTCGGTTTGGAAATGGAGGATTTTGTCTGTTTATATAACCAATGAAGCAGAACATAGGCAATGAAGGCGGCGAAAAGCTGATTAAACACCGCATTTTCGGTCGTACCAAATAAAACAGGCACATTTAAATTTTGCTTGATCCAGCGAAAAAAGGTTTCAATGCCCCAGCGCGCTTTGTACATGTTGGCGATTTCCTCTGCCGACACATGACGTAAGCTGGTCACGACACGAACTTCTCGTCCTTCGTCATCTTTAAAAAACACCACTCGATGACGTTTTTCCGAACGAGATTGAACGGAACCAAGTAAACAAGTGATATCGTGCGTCACGTTTGAGTCCTTTTGTGGCAGGCGTTGTAAGGATTTTTTATGAGATAACTCTACGTTCTCTTTCATCCGAATCACGAAATCTTGTCCTTCTTCGAGAAAGCGATCAATCCGTTGAATGTTAAAATAGGCACGGTCTTCTACTAAAATGAAGCGAGAATCGGCAAGTTGTTCACCTGTTGGTCCATCGTGTGTCAGACCAGTGGATTCAACGACTTTCAAAGGCATTTGTGTCTCCAATGAAAAACTCACATGAAGCTTGATGCCTGAGCGTTGGCCATGATAAACGGCCCAAGGAAGTCGAGTTTTCCCTACGGTGATCGTGGTGGAATCCACAAGAAGCAGATGTTTAGGTATCTTCAACGTGCGACGAGTGGCCCGGTTACATTTGCGAACAATTAAATCAAATACGTTCTTCATTAATTCGTAATCAAGCTGACTCATCTTTTTTGAAAGAGTGGAATAGTTCACATCGACAAGGCCGGCCGATGAGCTAACGTCCGCACAGTAGCGTAAGCTTTTCCACTCACAAGCAGCCGCCGTCACGAGATACTGGATCAATGTTTTCACGTCTAGTTTTCGTGCGGTATCTTCATAACCAACCAGTTCAATCAATGGTTTTAGCTCTTCATCGGAAATAAACTTTTGAATCAAATTCGGGAACATGGTATTCTGTTTCATAGGGGACACCTCTTCTCGTTTATGTTTGGTGGTACTTACATTTTACAAGAAGGTGTCCCTTTTTGTCGTCTTTTTATGGAAGATTATGCATAATAAACACGCCTGATCAAGCACATTTTTTAGGAAAGTATTATGCCGACTGATACAGAACATTTCTGCAAAGTTAATCAAAGCTTGCCTGACCATACATCTGTCTCTTAATCACTTTTAGCCTGTTCACTTATCCTTCTACGAGGCTATTGCTTCAGGGAAAACGAAGCGCATTTTTGATAGCTTCCCAATCAGCTTGGAGATAATGAACAAATAGTTTGATCTCTACATATTGCTTTTCTCGGCTCCGGCCACCCTGTCATTAGGGCAGCTGCCGTTCTCTTTGTATTCATTAGATATTGAAAGGACTGAATGAGTACTTTCAATGCTTTTAATTAGCCGTGCTTTTCAAAAAGCGGTTGAAAAGCTACTTCTTCTCTATTCATATTTTCTTGCTTACGAAGTTTCCCGATATAGTCTCTTAAAGTAGAAAGAGATTGATTGTAACCTTGTTTCTTCAAGGCGAGAAAAATATCGGAAGTTTTTACTTTTCACTGTAGGAGAATAAGAGTGGTCTCCCGATAGGGATCGGCACTATGATGACTTCTCCTTCCATGGCGAAGATGGGTTTATGATCAGTACCTCCAGAGAGAATGATTTATCAGTATAACTAACCTCTGGAGCGATCACCAAAATTACGGGAGAACCTTATAACCGTTGATTACAACTTTTGTAATACGCTTATTGTTATAATTATAAAAGGGAGTTATTATTCTCATCTTTCATTTTACAAATAAGTTTACGGTCATTTTCATCTATAACTTGTGCTATATTTTCTATAAGAGTAGAATAGTTAGGTTTCTTAGAAAAGCGGTTATAATCACCAATTACATATAACTCTTTTTTAGCCCGTGTAACAGCTACATTTATCAAGTTGGGCTTTGAACAAGACCAGTTAGCTGCACCATCACTATTTCCATCTGTGCCAGTTACTAAATAAACAATATCAGCTTCTTTTCCTTGAAATGTATGAACAGTATCTACTGAATTTTTCAGCCAATCATTTAAAATATCTTTAGATATATTCATGTTTGTTAATCTCTCTTTTAGAATTTTTTTTATTCCGTCTTTTACTGCAGTAAAAGGTGAGATTATATACGCATTAGGTGGTCCTGAAGCTTTTTTCCATAATTCAATAATATGATCTGCCACCAAATCTCCTTGCTCTTTAACAAATTGGCGGTTTATAGCCGAACCTTTACAGTCCAACCATACGCCCTTTCCTCGACCCTTTTTGCCTAATACCATTTTATTATCATAAGCTATTTTGTTTGAAATGGAGAACATTGGATTTGAACACCTTCTATGAACCCATAATGGTGTTCCAACTCTTTGACCATAGCTGTTATACATTCCATATGGATTTGCAGCATCTGCCAAAGTTTGAACTGATGCGCCTATTCCAATATATTTATCATTTAGTTCGAAGTACTTCTTAATATCCTCTAAAATTGTTTTATCAATTGTTACAACGGGCTCAATTTGAATCGGGTCACCTACTACTATGACTTTTTTAGATCTCCAAATGGCTCCGGCTGATTGTTGAGGGTTAGCTTGTCCTGCCTCATCTATAAACAAATAATTAATACATTCTTCCTCTATACCCTTATACATAGAACTAAAGCTTGCAAACGTGGTGCTTATCAAAGGGGTAATTAAATGAATAGTTTGCCACATGTTCTTGAGATATTCTCTATGATCCTTATCATTAAGATCTAAATTTGTACGATTAATTAATAAACGCAAAGTAGACTTAATTGCTTCAAAGTTAAAGGCCAAAATTAACTTATGGATTTTCATGGCCTTTAAAAATAATAATCCTCTATTGAAGTTTAATTCATCTGTAAGCCAAAGGGTATTTAATTGGCGAAACTCGTATGCCTGTTTCGTATTAGACCAATAATTCTCCTTCGGTAAGATGAGTCCTTGCTTACTATAATATTTTACTTTTTTTTGTAAAAATAGATATTTTCTCTTTTAATTCCTCTACAGTTTTGTTATCCTCGTTTATTTTTTTACTTTTTAAATGTAATTTATTTTCTTCTTCTTTTAAACGCGTGATAATATCATTAAGTTCATTTTTTAGCTCGTTTTTTTTGCTGTTTTTGCAAAAGATTCTCTCAAAAAGAGAGAGTCTAGGTTGGGATTGAATCTGTTGTTCTGTCAGTTGCTTTTGATGTTCTAAATGTTCCTTCTCATTCTCTAAATTTATTTGTTCTTGCTCAAGAATAAGTAACTGATCCTCTAACAATTTTAGTTGATCAGTATAGGCTTTTATATTCCCAAATTCAAAACTAATTTTTTGAAGTTCTTCCTTTTCTTGTTTTACAATTTTAAAAATATCTATAAATTCCTTTTTTGCATCTTCCCAATCCTTTATGTTTACTTGTTTACTGTCATGTTCCAATTGTTTAAGAAACGCATTTTCATCGTTATTACTACCATATAATCTCCAACCAAAGGTAGCTATATTATAAGATTTTCCAAGAGCTCCTGAAAAAAGCCCCCATGTATCCTCATTGCTCCCTAGAAGATCTTTTGCGGAAGATGGATACATTGATAATTCCTTTGCCTCTTTAGCATATAACTCTTCATATTCTTTAAACTTACTTTTAACAGATTGCCGAATAACTTCATCTATTTTAGGAAGATCCTTTGAAATATTTTCTACTGCACCATTATTACTCGAAGCAACAACCATTGAATACTGACTTAATTTTAAATCCAATAAATAGATCGGATAATGGAAACCTTCTAAATTGATAGTTTTTGCTCTTGTAAACGCTTCCAATGGGCTATCTAGTTGTATCATTTCTTTTGCTCTTTGAACTACAATGTTTGCAAAGATATCTTTTAATAACGTAGTTTTCCCTGTTCCTGGTGGTCCATTCACAGAACTAACTTTTTTATCCTTATTTAAAATTTGATTTACTGCTACTTGCTGCATTAAAGACAATCTGTGATCTACAGGTGACGGCCATCGTCCATCTGGTAGGTTTATGGGCTGTAAAGTCTCTTCAATATATTCTCGGTTCTCATTTATATCCAAGCATTCATCTGTAGGTGTTCCTTCGATAAAACGACGGAGTGTTTCATTCTCTCCTTTTGATAAAATAAGTTCTAAGTCATTTATATAAAAGCTATTGAAATTCTTTGATGATGATTGTTGGTCTGCCTTCATAACTTCAATCTCTAGATAATTTAATGAATTTTTATCTAATTTATAGAAATATTTCCTGTAAACTTGTTGAATTAAAAGTAATGATTCTTCTGTTACTCCATTAGAAAAAACGGTTTGTGCTTGTTCTTCAAATAATTTCATTTGATTCCAAAAAGGCGTCTTTAATTGCCCATAAGGTACATTAGAGGTTTCTTCCATAATTTTCATTACATACATCAAAAAAGGAACAAACATTGAATCTTTTATATAATTACCATTACTATCCACCAAAAAAGAAAGACTAAATAAGGTTTTATGATCCTTATTAATAATCTCATCGTCATTTTTAAAAATATCACGCATAAAACTGACAAGTTTGTGGTGCTCGAAACACGCTAAGTAATAACGGAATCGAACTTGATGTTTTTTACTATCTTTTATTTTATCAATCTTCCAAGGATTCTCATTTAATTCTACCAACCGCGTTCGGCTTCGATTTTTATTATCTTCGAAGTAACGCTTTTCCAAAACTTCTCCCTTACCTGTAACTTCACTTGGTGCTAATGCTTCAACTAAGTGCCAAGCTTTCAATACCGACTCTAATTTTGTTTTGTCCATCTTTTCACTCCCACAATATTTACAAAATCTTAAGTTTAATGATATCATAATCAGAATTTGGAAAGTTTGCTGAATGAATATAAAAAAAGAACAAGCTCCACAATAAAGCTTGCATTAAATGTATATCAATTAGAATCCTCTAAGTTTCTTTATTATATCAATCTCTATCTTTAGTTCCTTTTTTATTTACCATCACTTATGATACGGTTCGCTGTAACGCATCTAAATGAGGGGTTTTTATTTTGTTTAACTCTTTAAATTTTTTCGAGGCATCATTAGACTCGTATCTTACAATCAACACTTTTCTTGTTTTTTACTTGAATTATTTTGAATTTGTACACTACCATAATTTAAGTAGTTTTCTAGCATTACTAGGGTTACTTTTGACGCCCTATTAGTGCTCCAACTATATCAGTAGCAATTCTATCAACTCTGCTTACCATTATCAGATTGATTAATTAATACTACTTCTTTCAAAGTTCCATATCTGATAATCAAGTAAACGTGGAGTAATGTTTGAATACTGTTCTACAAGTATTTTAGTAGTTTCCTCTAATAAACTTTGTGCCTCTTCAATCTTAACCTTTCTCTGAAGCGCCTTTTCTAAAAATCGCACTATCATTCTGTCAGGTTTTACCCACTGGTCATCCCCAGCTAACATATAAAAATAAACAAGTGAAATACCACTTTTTTGACCTGGTATAGCTTTAATTTCATTTTCAAATTCTTCATTACCGTATACTTTCCTTACATCTTGTAAAAAATTCACTCCATATTTATTAAGAACTTTACAGAACAAATAAACTGCTTCTGCTTTTAATATACCGTTAGTTGGGGAGGTTCTTTGCTTATTTTTGAATACATCACTCACAAATATCTCTAACCCTAAACTTTCAAAAGAGCTTAAAAACTGTTCAATTGAAAATTGTTCACTGATAACCGGAAGTTCCGTTCCAGAGCGTTCCTTATTGAGATTAAAATAACTACAAAACCTATTTACTGTATTTCTAACACCTTCATACCGAACCCCTATAGAAAATACAGAGTCAATAACACAAATTGAGAGGCTTAAGTAATAGTATTCATCAGGAAGTTTTGCATTTTCTATTTCTAAAACATCCTCACAAAATGCAGCAATTTTATTATTGTCTGTATGTATTGTCTGTGGCATAACTTTTCTCCTTATAATCTTTGATTTCTTCAACTTTTTTTACTTTAACATAATTAAAGTCTGTATCTTTGTAATATTTTAAAAAGTTCTTTACCATTATGGTTAAAGAGTTCTATACTTTGATTATTAAGCTGGCTCAGACTTATTCATTTACTTAATTCTCCTACATGCCTCATAATACTCATCTATATATTAGTAACTTTATTGGCATAAAGATGATTTCTAAAAGCTTAACATCACTTTCAGCCCATTCATGTACAGTGGCTAAAGAAACATATATATACAGGAGTATTTTTTCCTTGATATGTTTCTAAACATGTCAGCACTACACGTTCCAATAAATTCCTCACCTTTAACGGTAACAAATGATATCAAAATAGGTAATATTTATACCATATACCCTTCCCTAAAATGTCGCTCACTTGAGGAAACTCACTTATGTAGTGCAGTTAATAACTTAAAAACCTGTTCCATATTTGATATTTGTAGATTTATGTGAAATCCTTTATGAATCAGACTACCACGAAAAACCTCATTTACTTATGGTACGGTTCACCGTGGTTATTTGAGGGGCAAAAAAAATAGCATTAGGGGAGATCGCTCCTAATGCTTTTCTTAAATCAAATATAATGTTTATCTAATTTATTTTCTATAGTCGACAGGAATATCTTTTTCTTTAATAAAATATATATCCCCACTACTTCTAGTACAGGCTACATAAAATTTTCGTAGTGTCTGAGGGGCCAATTCGCCTAATTGATTATTTACATATTTTTTAAATGTAGTATCATTTAAAATTACGCAGACATTCTCATAAGTCATCCCTTTAGAATTCCCCCAGTTTTCACCATTTACATTAAATTTAACTGATTTTTGATAAAATAGCTTCTTGATATTATTATTTTCAAGTATTTTCTTTATTTTCTCAGCATCAGCGATATACGTTATTTCTGATGTAGTGTCATTTGCTGATTCTATATTTATTCCTAAATTATCTTTTATAAAATTACAGACAGTTGAGGTGCATCTATGACTTTTTACTAATGTTGTTGTATCAAAGTAGTATCCTGCTTCTTCAATTATTTCCTTATAGGTTGAGAAATTATTATATAGATTTCCCAAATGATTTCCTCGTCTACTTGAAGCAAAAGTTGATTGGAAAAAGTCACCAACTAGCGTTACTGGTATTTCTAAATCTTTCAAGGAGAGCATCCATTTAAAATCGTCCGAGGCTAAGTCTTGCATTTCATCAATAAAAACTTCATCAAAATACCTATCCATTCTTTGTTTGAAACTTAATAAATTTTCTAGTATATATTTTGCCATTCTATTATGGAATATCTTATTTTTATTCCTAGTAAAAGGACTAGTATTTCTAAAATGCGGTATCTCATAGGATATATCTCTAATTGGATAAGGACATAATGGTTTAATAATGAACTTCAATAAAAACTCAAAATATCCATATATGAAAATATTCGAGGGTAGATATCCAAATTTGTTAATTATCTTCTCCTTTAAATTTTCCTGATTTGCTGTTGTATATGTTAGTATTAAACTTTTTTTACCATCTGATGATAATTGATCAATTATATAGCTTGTTTTACCAGACCCCGCAACCGCATTAATTACTGTTTTATTATTTAACCGGTTATCCATTGAATCGCTTCCTCAATATATGGTGGTATTTTGAATTTTTCCAAATTTGTATCAGGGTTTTCATCAGTGAATAAGCATAATAGTCTGAAGGCAGACTCAGCCTTATTATTTAGCATATAACTTTGAACTCCGTTAGTCATGGATGCATTCTCTAAATAACTATCTATAAACGAACCGTTATATTTATATAAACTTACTTCAAAAGTATGATTTAAGTTATCTTTATCAGCAAAAATCTCTACATTATCCGATCTAAAGTCCGAATAGGTTTTAGTTATATTATTTTCATAATCATGGTCATTATCTGTGATAACAACTACCTTTTTATTCAACAGTTTTGCTATTTCCAGATACCTTTTAAAAGTCTTACCTCCACAAGATATAATAGATACATTATTATTATACGGCTCATCACCAGTCAGGTAATTATAGAATTCATTTAATAGAATATACTCTGCGTCTCCTTCTACTAAAATAGCCTTCTTGGAAAGAATGAAGTTTAAAACGTTATTATCTGGTGCCTTTTTGAAAAATTTTGCAGTTTCTATTTTTAATTCATTTAAATTCATAATGCGATTTTCGCTAAAAAATATTGCATTCTTTAAATCTAATCTAGAGGCAATCATATTACTATGTGTAGCTATAAATGTTTGTTTTTCATCACCTGCTGTGATTACTTTATCAATAAGTTTATGCATATTTAGATGACTTAAATGATTTTCCGGTTCTTCAATAAGGATAATCTCAGAATTATCTCTGGCGTTTGAAAGCAAAAATTCGGTATTAATAAACATCTTTTCCCCCTGACCCAGATTTTGGATTATAATACCTGATTTTTCAACTGTAATATTTTCTTGAAAACTATCTTCATTTTCGGTGTTTAATTTAATTTTTATATCATCTGTGGCATCTAAGTTAAACTCTGAGTACAAATTATCTGAAAATTGATGGGTAATATCTCTATATCTGTTATTGATTCTTTGTCTTAACGTTCGATCCGTCTTACTTTCGTATATACGTTTAATATAATCTTTCATAGCATAACTAGAATTTACTTTTGAACTATCCAGATAAGAGTACTTTATGTGGTCTGGATATCTCTTATAACTACTATATGCTCGGTCTGAAAAAGTTCGAAATTCAACATTATAATATTCAAAAGGGAATATATTTGTACTTTCTAGTGATTTTATTATTAAATCTGAATACTCTTCATTCGGACTTATAAGTAATCTTAGGCCGTTCTTTTCTAGATTAGTGGAATTCTTCTTCCCGTTAATTTCATGATTTATTACTTCATCCGTTATAAATAATTCAACTTCAACCACTGGTAACTTATCATATTTTTTATCACCATTCATAAATTCATTAATTGCATCTATATTAAAAAGATTATGTAATCCTATTTTTTCTATAGCAGAATAACTGCCACTTAAAACACAGGAAATAGCTAATAAAACTGAAGATTTCCCAACTCCATTTTCTCCAATCAAAATATTTCTACCTTTGTTAAAAGGTATTACCTGTTCTTTAAATCCCTTAAAATTATGTAATCTTATTTTCTCTATCAACTTATTCACTCCAAACTATTTACATTTTATCCCGGCAACATCCCTCAAATTCACTCTACATATTTATCCTCTGAATATCAAAGTATATAGAGAGGAGTTATTCTACTTCACATCAACATCCAAACCCTCTTAATAGGAATCTCCTTCTTAATTTCATCACTAAGCTTTTCGTAGTTCTCAAAGATTTGTTGAATAATAGTTTTCGAGTCCCAAAGACGAACTTTAAAGAACTGCTTAGGAATTTCTTTCGTAACAGATGATTTAAATCCACTCCATGAAACTAACAAGCCGAATTCAGCACTATAATTGCTCATAGTTCCAATTAATTGGTCCAGAGTAGGTCTATCAAGAGGCGTGTCAGATGTTTTTACTTGAACACAAATTTTTGGATCTCCAAAACCAAGTGTATTGGAAGCCGCTAGTATATCTACACCGTGATCCGCACCCTCTGGACTTCTATACGTAGTAAATCCTTTTGCTTTCAAGATTTCCTCAACCAAGTTTTCCATCTTATGTCCTTTAAATCGTTGAATAATCCTCTCAGAAATTTGGTCATAAATATATTCTTCTAAATCAATCGAAACCGTTTCTTCATTCTCCTCTACTAGTTCCTTCACATTCTTATTTTTTGGTACATACCAATTATTGTTACGCATTGCTCTTATACGTTCTTCTGCATTATTTCTATGTATTTTGCATACCGTCATAAAGGCTCCTAGTGAATATAATATATCCTGATCAAAACGATCCCTTGGTATATCTTTTGCAATCCAGTTTACATTTCGATAATGATAATAGGGACTTCCAAGTAATTCATCATACACATAATCACCCGTAACTTCACCTATATGTATAGTACGATTAAATTTAGAGGGCAATACAACTAAATCTCCAAGTTCCATTGAATGTGCTATAGGCCAAATTTGAGAAGCCCAATTTATTGCTGTTTTTTCTTTATCCAGATCATAATGTTGTATTAAGCTTTTATATAGGCTTTCTTTAGATTCAATTATTTTGAGATTGATATTAAGGTCATCCCAGGTAAGATAGACTCTTCCATCATCTAGGAATTTATTTTCAAATTCTCCTTGTTTACCTGCACGAAATAACCAAACTGTCATTTTAAAACCTCCTCTGATAAACCCATCCAAATCATATTCATTTCCTAAATTTCTTATCCCTTCTTAAATACTATTATAACATTCTTAATAAACCAAATTATGGTATGGGAGCTATCGCTAAATATTCAAATACTAGAAATACCACTAGAAAGAATACAAAAAGAAGGCAACATCCTGTAAAGATGTCCCCTTCTTATCATTAATTATTAAGTAAAAGCTCAAGAAATTTCTTTGACTGTCTCTTTAGCACAAACATTTAACACAATTTCATCATTTAAAACCGTATCGATATCCTAATATATTACGTGATACTTATAAGTAGAAAAATTTCTATAGTAGGTTATAATGTATATTACATCTTTAATTAGTTGTCTAATGAATTGCAATAAGCCAGCATTTTAAAATGCTGGCTGTTGTAATCTCTTCTGATAGTCCGCACGCTTTTGTGAAAGCTAATTAGTATGAGTAGAAAGAAAAAACAAATACGAAATATATTTTTCATCTTTTTATACAAAAACTTTTTTACTTAATTCAGTACGGGATTTGTGTAAAAACTTTAGGTTTAGTTAGGTAATTTATACGAATCGCAAATTCTAATTAGATAAAGAGCCTAAGTTCTTGTACCAAGATTCTTTATTTCGGGTTTTATTAATCTTCCTCTGAATTCTGCTTAATACCAATACCATAATGATCTAAACCCATCGTTAATAAAAGGTTTACAAGCACATTGATTTTCATAGATTTATCTTTGCTTAATTGCTTAATTGTCTTATATAGATTTTCTGTTAAAAAGAACGTCTTTTTTTCTGAAAGTGAATCTTGATGTATTTCTAAGTAATCCCTAAATAGAGTTAAATACTTATCCCTATTTTCATCGCCGTAATCTCTACGATTTTCCTTTACTTTAATGTAGGCTATGTTAAAGTTTATTGTTGATATATAGGGTAAAAAATTAGAACTTCCGTTTTTTGGAAGTTCTATTAGTAATAACGTCTTCTTCAACTAACGCACCCGTTACTTTAAGTGCATTAATTCACAATCTCTTTTTATATATTCCGTCTTTACCATATACATATAGAAACATCCCTCGCATAAACACAGGACCAATGATAGTTTTGCCTTTTTCATCTGTTAATTGTATTTTTTCCTTTGGAGTGATTGTCCTATTTTTTATTCGAAAACGCATTATTGTATTCATATCTACCTGACCAATTAAGCCAGTTTGGTCGAACACAAATTGTTGAATTGTATCGTCACCTTCTATACGGTAGCGAATAGTCTCTTTCATCTCATTAAGTTGAACAAGAAAAAAATCATCATAGTAAAAGAAATTTACGTCCTTTGAACTTACAACATTCAAGGCGTAACAATCAATAATTCCATAATTACCTGCTCCCCACAATTTTTGACCATTTATCCCATAAGCAATAAGACCTTCACTACCCATAGGCTGTTCCCATCCAAAATTACCAAATACTCCTTCATCAAAATAACTCACCCAAATTGTATCTGTTTCATCAATTTGTACGTGTTCAATGCCATCTCCGAGTGTGAAGGCTTCAATTAGTTGCCCGTTTGGGTTGTATCTTCTTGCATTTCGTTCAATATATGTACCATCTTTTAAACAACGACCTTGTACAATAAGTAAAGTACCGTCTGAAAATAAATCTACTTCTGTCGGTATAAGAGGAACATTCTTTAATTCAATTGTTTCTATACTATTGCCTTTAATAATTTGGATGGTCCAATTGTTTTTTGGTACAGGACGTTGAAAGAAATCTAATTCTTGTAAATTACTCTCAATAAGTAGTAACGTTCCATCTTTTGTTATTTGACCATCTATAAAATTTAAACTTGAGGAATAATCAATACACTTTTGTAATACTAATTTTTCTATTTCAATCACCCTATTCTAATTGTAAAAGGTATATATTCATTTTAATTTTACATAAAAACCCAACTTCTTGTTAAACATTCCTGCCCCGTTAGTTGAACAAGCATCAGTGTTTATACAGCAAATTTATTTAACCTAAGTGTATCATAGGTTTCTGAATTCTGTACTAAATTCCCTTTAATAATCAAGTCATTCATTGTTACTTCATTTCTTTGGTGATGGATACTTTCCAAGACCTGAAACCAAGTAAGGTAATTGTTTAAATACTTGGTCGCAACACCATTAAATCGTTGCATCCAACCTTTTAGTCTTCTATGATAATTATTCACGTTCTGGATGTGATAAAGCCCCTTAGTACGAATCTTACCATCGGACTTGAATTGGTAAATATCCATTCCTTTTTCAGCAGCATATGTTTTAAATGCACGCCAAGAATCCGTGCATAGTATATTTTCACTTGAAAGCCTATGCCCGATGGCTTTGTCTAATTGGTCTTTGGTTAACCTACCCATACCTAATATCTGCGAAAAGGTGGTTTTATCACGGTCTCTTGCAACCAACACGCAAACTTGTTCATTGCTTATACCACGTTTCTTCGCAGAACCACCACGCTTACGTGGTTTTCTACCTTTAATTTTTCTTTGTCCTTTTTCTGAGTACAAGAAATAGGTCTCGTCCATTTCAACGATACCTTCAAAATTTGGTATTTCCATTTTTTTTAACGATGATAGTAGTTTGTGCCTCCAATAAAATAAAGTGACGTGAGTAATGTTGCCAATTAAGTTAGCAGACTTTCGAAGAGAATAACCTTCAATCATACACTCAATAAATTTAATCCACTGGTTAAGGTGACGAGTTCGATAAAGAACTGTATTTGTGAGGTCAGTGAATGTCTTTTTACAAGCCTTACAGCGATAGCGTTGCTTTTTGACCTCTTCGCCATCAACAATTGTTGTATATTTGCCAAATCGAACAATATGTTCTGATGTACAATCAGGGCATTCATAGCCATTCTTATTCTTACGTTCAGATATTTCGTGAAGAACGGTTCCAGTCGAACTTGAAGCAGTGAGTGCATCAATTAAATATTCGCGTAACCTGTGCTTCTCTGCGGGATTTAGTTTTTGAATGGCTTTAAGGATTTCAGTCGCTCTCACAATCATCACCAACCCTATTGTAGTTAGTTCAATTATAGAACATTTGTTCTCGGAATTCAATTATCAACAACTAACTTTAACAGAGCCTTAATGTAAGGTTTATCTTCTTTTAACCGCTTAATCGTTTTAGTAATATCTCTTGTTAGTGATTTTTCTTTGACAATACCTCTATACACCCACTCAAAACTTTTTTCATCGTATTCAACAGCTGCATTAGTTAATTTTAATTTTAATTGTGTTGGACTCATTCCTAGTTGTTCTGCTAATTCTTCCAATTTTTGACCTTCGTTCAGTCTTTCAATAACCTCTTCAATTAACATTGACATACCTCCTCAAAGTTTTAAATATTATAACTTTGAAAAGGTCATATTCTAATAATTATTGTTGATTTATTTGAATAAATGCACTTTATATTCCTATCGATTTCCCATTAAATACTTTTATTATGACGGTCAAATTCTTTTCAAGTTTGGAATGAATTTTTGTCCTATTCCGATAATAATCCATTCCTAATCTACATTCGATCGTAATTGGAATAAATTTCAATCCAATTTATGTTTGATTCTCAGTAACCTATAGTCTTTCTTGTGTTTCTAATTACAGTTTCATAACCTTAATTGGGTATACCATAACATACCCAATTGAGGTTATGAACAAACTCATAGCCCTTACATCGAACAATCCCTGATATTATCGCTTTTTTGCAATATAAATCCGCACGAAATACACAACAATAATACTCTAAGAAAATCTAAAATGACTTAATATCAATGATTTTTTTGGACCAATTTTGACAATAGTCTTACGATAGTAAAACAGATTTAAAACCACTCAATATATTTATAACTTTTAGAGTGTGCTTGTTCTCTTTGAAACAAAAAGAATTATTTTAGACAAAACTATGAGAGCTACAGCACATACTGGAACAGTTACTGGCAATAGAAATAGCGTATAAATTGACGCCCGCCTTATATTTCGACAAATTTTATACGAATTATAGAGAGTCAAGGACCAAAAATGAATGTTCCCCAAAAATGGAAGAGTGGCGGAAAAAATAAAATGACAACGGTTAAATTACCTAACAGGCCAAGTTTCCCAACTATTTTAGTAATTGAATCAACTTCATTAAACCTTAATAAAACCCAACCCATACACGCGACAATTAAACCTATAACACTAATTAAATAAAAAGTAATAAATGGTGAACTTAGTAAGGAAACGCCGATAAAATCACTTGATACCGCAAGCAATAAGAGTATAAATCCTAACCAACTACACAATCTCACAAATATCTTTTCCAAAAAACTCACCCCATTAAGCAAAAGTCAATCTTTTTGTTTTTTCGCTTGTTTGAATTAAACAAATTTTTTTCTATTGTAGCATACGTCAAATAAAAAATCTTTCCGGTTAATAACTAGAAAGCTATTTCAAATGTTTAGGACACTATGTCCTAAACATCCTCGTTACTAGGACTAGTTACTATCATCTATAACGTTTACCTAAGTCTATTTTTATAGGATAAAGAGAGCTTGTTTGATATAGACAAATTTAATAGGAAACGATTAATAGTATCCAACATTCGAAACAAAAAGAGATGACCACTGTCCTTTGACAGCAGCCATCTCCTATTCTGTTTCTTATATACTATGCATACCAATCATTCCCCCGTCTGGAAAGATTAATCGATTACTTTCATCAAACTTTAACTCCTCTTTTGCAGAGAAAAAATAGAAGGAATCACCACTTCCCATCTTCTCTACTTCCTCTTTGTACCGGATTCGAAAAATAGCTTGTACCTCCTCTAAAGACTCTGCATCAATTACTGTAAATAATTCATCCTTTTCCTTCGTACTTTTTACGACGTAGTAAGATTCCATGTTCTACTCCTCCATTTCATTCATTTTTATAAAATAAAAAACATCGATAAGAGTGCTAACGATCGTAATCGCCGCACATCTTACCGATGATTTTTAACCAATTCTATGGACCCAAAAGGCCTTTAATTTTGTTATTGATTAAGTAAAAGTAAATAAAAATATCATTACATTATTATTCTAACTTGTAACATTCTGTATTTTAAGCCTTCTTGTAACTATCTTCAAAATCTATTTTTTTAAAACATCTTTGAATTTGAATGATATGAAAGTATAAGATTAATTGAAAGAAGGAAAATGCTAGTGTAACTAAATAACGCTTCACTTAACAATAACGCAGTGGGAGTAAAAATAGGCTAAACAAACTGTATAACCCACTCCATTCCACTAAATATCAAGCATTGTTCTTATTCATGCCTTTAAATTGGACATTTATGACCATGAACTGCCCAGTTAAGGAAATGGAGTATACATTTGATATTTATTGATTCATAATAGATTGTAAATAGCTTAGTATGTAATAATGAAATCATACGAATCCAAAGCAAGGTGAAGTTAATGGACTTCTTTAAACTTATTTTTTACATCAATGCGATGGCAATCAGTCTGAATGTAGCAGCAACCTATTTAGTTATTGTAAATCTGATTTTAAATCAACCAATACACCCTTTTTTAATTTTAGGTTTAATTGTTGGTTATGGAGTGATGATTAAGTACAACTTCGTGTTTCATGAACTGTGGGATAAATGGTTTAATCATAAGAAGTAAGAGTGGAATAGTATCCAATAATACTCTTTTTCTTAGATTTATTGAAAGTGAAAGAGGTGTTCAGAAGTGGACTATTTCATGCTGTTGCGAAATGAAAATGTATCAGATTTAGACGTATTTTTAAAAACACATGACGTGAATGAGGAAATAAATGAACAAAGCCTCTTATATTGGGCGGTTCATGAAAATAATTTCACATAGGCTTATTCATCATGGTGTCGATGTCAATAAGAAAGATAAACTAGGTAGAACTGCACTTCACATTGCCTGCTATTTTGGTTTTGATGATATTGCAGAACTTCTATTACAACATGGTGCAGTAGCAGATACTACCTGTTTTAAAAGGGCATCTAGTGGCTGGGATGGCCATTATCAATCAGAAATAATAGAATTGCTTAAGGAGTATGTTTAGTAACTAAATCAGAAGCTAAAATTACCGATATAATAGTATAACAAGGAAGTGGGAGAAACACAGTTATCAACAACTCTACATATGAAAGGTGGGTAATTGATGAATAAACCTAGAGATAACAAAGAGTTCTGTCCATATTGCAATGCTGATCTGCAAGGAAAAGATATCCCGGAAAAAATACGTCATCACTATGGTAGTGCGACGCACGGTTCACGAAAGATTGCAATTTATAGTCGTGAGGAAGACCGAACCCTGAAGTGGCAGTGTCCTGATTGTGGAGGGGAATGGGAGCAATGATTGGAGAGACTACATCTCAGCTAACAAATGTGAAGGCCGGCTTTTACTTGTTGTATTCATAATTGAACAGCTTCTGCTAATATAGCTTGTCTTATAGTCCAATGAAGGGCATTTTTTGTAACTACATCAATACTTATACCAAGCATATCTTCCAGTTCATGCTTAAACCGAATCAGATCAAATAAACTTCTTTCTGGATCAATATCAACTAGAAAATCATGGTCGCTATTTTGTCCACCTTCCAATCTTGCTACCGAGCCAAATACTCGTATGTTATCAATCCCATGCTTCTTTCCAATTTTTATGATTAATTCACGCTTTTCTTTAAGAACGTCACATAACACCGTTCATCCCTCATTTTTTGCCCACTTAAACCTGTCCATTCAATTCTACGCTACCTATAAATTCCTCATACTCCATGTCATCTTTATCTTGATTGCACTTAATGCAAGTACAAACACAGTTTTGTGGGGTGCTTAAGCCGCCTTTTGCTCTGGAAACTTTGTGATCAATTGTATCAACGTATGCGATGTTCTTTATAATCCCGGCAAAATAATTTCCATTCCAATTATCTTCCAATACGCAATAATATGTTTCAAAATATGGTTTACTCAATATTAATACTAAATTTTTCTGAGGATATTATATCAAAAATGGCGGTAATGGTGTGTTATTGCAGCAAAAAACCCTTGCTGAATTATCAAGAAACTTGAACAAATGGAAACAAAAATATGGCGTCAAGCGAATTGAGTTGTTCAGTTCATATAGTCGCGAAAAGCAAAATGAATCAAGCATATTGATTTAATCGTTGAGTTTAACGATTCGGACCTATCTTTTGATCATATATAGAATTAAAATTTGAACTTGAGGATTGTTTTCAGAAGTCGATAGATTTGATGATAGTAAATGATATTAAACCTGCTTTAAAACAGAGTATTCTAGGGAGTGCAATATTTGCAGAAGAAGCCTAGATTGTCATGGAATTATTAGCAAACCTAGATAGTAAAGAGATCCAATTACTGATAAGATTCATTCGAGAAGAAATGGAATACTATTAAACTCAAAAGTCTTTGAAGAAATTTCTTTAAAGTCTTCTATGTCATTTATTTCGCTACTTGCGTTCGTTAAGAATATAAATATACATACATGCAGAAAATATCAGCATTCCAAAACTAATAACACCTAACCCCATTCCAATCCATCTACCGATAAAAAAGGAACTAAGTAAAACGGACACAAAGAATACAATTGTTATATTTGCAGCTCTTGTTTTGTCTTTTACTATTAGTAAACTAAATACAAATACCACCATATTCGCAAGAAAGCCTATCAAAATTGGTATTAAAATATCCATTTTATCTTTCTCCTACTTTTATTTAAAATATATATACTTACTTCCATACTAAAGTATAAATAATGGGTAGTGAAGATATATATCTAAGATTAGAGCCTTGTTGAAATCTAGCGTTATGTGTATTCAATTCCAACTCTTATAGTTAAAAATAGTAATAAATATCTATAAATATGATGTTGAAAATATAAATAAATTTTGAAATAATGAAGTTTGCAAATCTGGAAAGGAGTCGTGATAGATCTTGAAGAAAAAAATCTTTCTAGCTGGATTAATAGCGATGATTTTAGCTGTTATGACCGCATGTGGTTCTGAACCTAGTAGTGATGCAGCAAATGAACAGGACACAGAAGAAACCGTAGAAGAACAACCAAATGATTATTCTACAGATCCAGAAAAACCAATTGTATCGAATGGATCTAGTTCAAACAGTGAAGACACCACTGTAAATAAAAATAGCACCCAGTCCATTGAAAATGATACTAATACGTCCGAAACCAATGATAGTAATATAGAAGCAGACCCTTCGAATAATCAAATAAAGGAAGAAAGCATTCATCTTTCTAGCGGAAGTGAAGCAATTCAATATTTGGCAAAGGAATTAGAAATGGAAAATAATGAGGATATTATTTTTGATGACATGGGTGGTTCCTTAGAAGATGATGCACAAGGTTCTTATTACACGATAACATTATATTCAAAAGAACTGAAAGAAGCTGGTGGTTCTGGTACCCTCGAAAGTTATAAAGTGTATCAAAACGGAAAATATGAACTACAATGATGTTTCTGTTAGAATGGAACTATAGGTGGATCAAAAAATCCACCCTAACTTCTCCTACAAAGTTAAACGGGTGGATTTTATTTTTCTTTATTGAATTCATGGACAACTAACTATTATAAAAGCAGTTTCTGTTGGACAATTCGAATAAAGTGATGTTCTCTTACTTTATTATCTACGATTTCATAGACATACACTTTACTCTTAATAGCCTCATAATCCCCTTCTACCGATTGTCGTTGGAATTGTTTGATATCATTCGTTACGACAATTAAACGACTTTCTCCATCTGCTTCTTCACTAATAAAATCAATCAATCCATAAGAAGGCTGTTTTCTAACATTCATTCTACCTTGACTTAATTCGTATTCTTCAATTACATGTAAATAGTCATCTGATATAACTCGACCACATTCTACATTAGTAGGCTTTACTTTAAATTGAGCAATTCGCTTTACTGGTTTTAATTGAATGGAACGTTCTCGATCTATCTCATTCAAACGTTCTTTACTTCGATCTTCCATCTCATCTATTTGAGCATAGGTTTGATTAATTAAAGCACTGTTTTTACCACCGATATTTTCCTCTTGATATTTTTGTAAACGTTCTTGCAGAGTCTCCATTTGATCTTCAAATGATTTTCTAAGGAAAACACGTTTTCTATTAGTGTATTCCTCGCGCTTTCTTTGTGTAGTTTTTAGTAATTTTCTTGCTTGTTGAATGACATAACGTTTAATATCTTGATCCTCTTTCTCATAGATCTTGATTACTTCTAAGGATTGGTGAAAAAGTAAGTATGGTGATATTTGTACAAACTTACCATTTTCACGTTTACCGGTTAACATCAAATTCTGCTCCAGCTCTCTACCATTACCGTCTATAATAGAAACTTGATCTAACTCCATAATCATTGGTTCCGTTATGGAAGCATTTACTTCATATAACGGCAGTATGGTTTGCTGCATTTCTTTTGCGGTTAACTTCATGACTAAGTTAAACAATGGATCATCGTTCTCGATCATTGGGAGTTTATCCGTTTCTTTTGCTGAGGTGAGAGCAAATCGTATGGAGTTATCAAATTGAAACATCAACTTTTGGTCACGAGCAAAGTCACGAATACGTTTTGGGAAACGATCAATCCGAGCTATGGTTTGGTCATTCGATACACTCATTCGTGTTCTAGTATTTTTTAATCCATTCACAACAAAACGTCCATAAAAGCGTGTTGGAACACTATGCATGGATACTTCATCAAACGAACGCTTTGCACCTGGCAAATCAAAATTGTCATCTAAACGTTCATTTTGGGCAAGTTCAAGCAGTCGCTTATGTTCTTCTGATAACGTTTTCTCCATATGTTCGATAATTTCATCCAAATTTTCACGATCTAAGATGGCTTTTTCCATGACGGAAGATAAATCTGCTTGTTTATCCTCTAGAACTTCGCCAACAAAGTCATAGACTAGATCTTGTCCAAGGTCTTCACGCATTTGTTCCATTTTTGTTAATAACCTCGTTAACACATCACCTTCACGTGTATTGGTAGCAACTAAGTTAAATACAAACACCTCATTCTTCTGACCAATACGATGAATACGCCCCATCCGTTGTTCCAATCGATTTGGATTCCACGGAATATCATAATTTATCATTTGGTTACAAAATTGTAGGTTGATGGATTCACCACCTGCATCGGTAGCAATCATAATTTGAACGTCATTTCGGAACTTCTCGACTTCCTCTTGTCTTCGGTCCATCGAAAAGTCTCCAACGATTTTAGCTATATCCGGTACATAGGCTTTTAGTTTCTTCTCTAGATAATTTAATGTATCTTTGGATTCGGTAAAAATTAAGATTTTTTCACCTTTTGCCAATAAACCGCCTGCACCAAACAATGTCTTTTCTAGCTCTAAATATTTTCGTTCATTTTCATTTTGTCTGATTACATTTGCTTTGCGAATCAATTGATCCAGCATTTCGATTTCTGTTTGTAATTCATCATAATCTAGTTCTTCAAATTCACCCTCGGCATATTCCTCTAGTAATTCCTGTTCTTCTAACGATATATCTTCATAATCTTCATATTCTAGCATGATTTGTTCTGCTTTTTGCCCTGTTTCTAATACACGTTGTAGTCGTTCTTTTCGTCGTACTAAAGATAGATAAATTGCTTCGGTTGAAGAACTTAGCCGTCTTTGTAAAATCATCATAGCAAAAGCAACATTAGGTTTATTGTTTTTCTTCGCACGATTAAAATAGTGCCGAACATATTCTGTTACCGCATCATATAAATCAATTTCTGCTGGACTTAAGTTAAATCCTAGTGTTTTTGTCGTACGTTTAGGGAACAACGGCGTGCCATCAAAATTAACCATGTTTTCCTTTAAACGACGAATGACATAAGGGTTACTTTTTTCAAAAATGGAGTCCCCTCGATTGAGATTAGAAAATATATCCGGATCAATTAGACTCATTAAGTGACGAAAGTTCTCTTTGTCTCCTTTATGCGGAGTTGCGGTTAATAGCAAGGTGTGTTCTGTATGCCTTAATAAAGTTTCTCCAAGTTGAAACATTTTTGTACGCTTCACTTTTCGTTTCTTTTGACCAACGGTATATGCTGCCATTTTATGCGCTTCATCCACAATCACTAAATCAAAATGAGCATTTATAATCATATTTTTAATGTCCTCACGAGAAGCCCAATACATCGAGACAATGATTTGTTGGTGCATCTCAAATGGATTCATCTCTCCGGATGCTTTTAAATAATCACGGGTAATGATTAAAAAATCCTCATCAAATTTTTCTTTTAACTCTGCTTGCCACTGTTTCAACACAAGAGGTGGTACTAAAATTAATGTTTTTCGAACCATATTTCGGGCTTTTAGTTCTCGGATTAGCATTCCTGACATAATCGTTTTACCAGCACCAGGGTCATCTGCTAGCAGATATCGTACTTGTGGAGCTTGAAGCATTTTGCTATAGACGGCCTCGATTTGATGTGGAAGAGGGATCATATTCTTATTCCCACGCGCTCTTGATTGGGAATATTCTCGTTCCGTTTTTAATACATGATATTGCAAATAATGCTGAAAACGATCCTTTAAATTATCCGATGCGTCTTCTTCAGAATATCGCTCCACTTCATACAGCTGATAACTCTCCAGATAGTTTTCAAAGAATTGATTGGATTCTCGTCCAACTGCTTCTACTAAATATAAATCTTCATCTATCGTTTCGATATGTTTAATCTGAACTGGCTCTGGCCAAAAGGAAGCTCCTACAATTTCCCCTTTTTTAAGCACAATTACACCTTCTTTTCCTTCTCAAACTTAATACAATGCCTCGTATAAGCGTAAAACAAACTCTTCTTCTAAATAAGGCTCTGTTCCTTTCTTCGTAACATGCTCGATTCTTAATGTACACGTCTCACCAATTTTATAATGTTTTTCAATCAAACTAAATTCAACTTGTCTATTTCGGTCCTTATTTTCTCCTTTTAAATCAAATACGAGTTCCACTTCATTTGAAATACGTTCATCCCCTTGATAGAACGCTGCACGCACTTTACGTGATGTATATTCATCGGACACACTCTGCTCTTGATAAAAGGAAATCGGCACACGGTAGTTTGTAATTACTTTTTGTACCATCGCAACTGCAATATCAACAGGCTGTGCTTTTTCAATACGGCGATAGTCGATTAATGGTACAACAGCTTCTTGTGGTAATGCACCGCCATGAATGAATTGTAGACCGCCACCTGTTTTAAATCGGTTCAACCCTTTTGCTAAAACGACTTCAACATTTTTTAATGGGGTTTGTTCTTCCTCTAACTTTATTGCTCCTTCAGGAATGGATAGTTGGTTTCCAATCGCAAATCTACGATTACCGTCCATCACTTGACCTTCCACAGCTGGGATTTTCCCATATTCTTCAATTTGTTTAAATTGAAATAAAAAACCGTGATCTGCGGTTATAAAAATCCGTTTTGCTTGCAGTCGTGATAACCGATCAACCGCATAATTTAGATCTTGAATGGCCTGGTGAACCGCTTCATAGGTTTCTCGTTCTGACTTCGCTGAATCTCCTAATGCATCTATATGGTCATGGTATAAATAAACTAACCGTTTTCCTCTTAATACCTGTTCAGCTTCAGTCGTTTTCATATCGAGTAATGCTTTTAATTTAAGTACTTCGGTTTGTGGTTCAACAGATTGTAAGATTTTACGTCGGTTATCCAAACCCTTTGTTGATTGACCGTCTGCATAAACTACTTTATTCTCATCCACGGTTAGTTCTCGATGTGGTAATAGAGACGCCATCCCTAGTTGTGTATATGTTGGATAGCTGGCAGCCATCGGTTGGATCGTGGATGTTCCATTTTCCCTTTCTTCTAATTGGGTATGTAGTTCATGGGCTGCTTCGTATCTTAAAGCATCGGAAATAATAACAAATACCCTTGTTTGTTCTTTTTCCAATATAGGACGTATGTGTTGGGCAAAAAACCTTCGTTGTTGCATCAAAGTTGATATATAACCTTCCGTTAGCTTATAGTTTATCTCTTCTGATATATGACGTAAGAACTTATTTTCGTACCAATTTGTTAATCGACTTGCAATCTCTTCTAACATTTCCTTTGATTCTAGTTTAGTAAAATCATACATAAAATGACGATATGCTTGATCAACTTCAAATACGTATGCTGCGTAACTTTCGTATAAATCATCTTCCTGATACATACGTTTAATGGTTAATTTCAATTGCTCCAGCCGTATTGCTTGATATAAGGTGTTATATACGGCATTTAATTGGCCTTTTGATCCCCAATGGGTTGGTAACCGTTGTTCAATTAAAGATAATCGATTACTTACATGAATGGTTTGATGAAGAAGTTCATCGATACATTTTTCTATAATAAATGCATCGACAACAGGGAAAGTATCTACCATTGTGAAATTATCTAACTCTTGTTGTGAAAGGACTTCTCTTAATCGATTTACTCTTTCCCAATCTATAATGTGTTCTTCTAATACTTCTTTGTCACTACGTTGTAGCCATTCTTCAATAAATAATGCACAGACGTTAGGTGAGGATGAGGTCCACTTATCTTCCCACTCATCTACAGAAAACTGCGCATTTCGCCTAAAATGTTGATAGATTAAGACATTCATTAATTCGACTAATGGTTCTTCCGCCTGTTCTAATGATATACCGAAATATCTACCAATAATCTCAAATGCTCGTTCTAATGAAAAATTACGCTTTAATTGTTTCATCAAGTCATTTTCTTGTATGTGTAATTCTTGTAAAAGAAGTTGGCGTGTAATTAACCGAATATCTGGCACAGGCGCTTTGGTTAACACCGCCATCATACTCAATTCAAATTGGTTTTGGTCAGCTTTTTGAGGTAATACTTTTGCCAATCTTCTTTTCCGTTCTTTACTTCCAAAGAACAAAGGATATTGTTCCATCATTGGACGTAAAACATGATCTGACACTTGTAAGGTTTCGGATAACAAAGCAGTTTCATCTGCTTTAAATTCAGCACTATATAACAAGATATCCAACAACATATTATCTGCATCTTCCGGTCTTGGCCCATCGGTATAGATTAGAAATGATTGATTTGGTTTCTCTAGTTCTATTTCAACTTTTAATTGGAAAAAGTTACGTTCATTTACATACCTTACTTCTACCTCTTCTAATTGTTCTTTAAGTTCTTCCACATCCACTTGAGCTTGTGCATCATACCAAAATACTATGGCACGCCCTTTTGTTTCTTTCTCTTGCTGTATTTTTTCTTGTAATTTCTCTATTACATTCATGGCTTCCACCTCGTTATGTAAAGAGAAAGAGGGAAATTCCCTCTTTCTGTTATTTAATCTTTGCTAGAACTTTATCGAATTTGGCATAGTTGACTTTCACACCATCATCTAAATCAATTTCGATTTGTTCATTTGCATATACTGCTAAATGCTTATCAAATTCTTGGAGTTCTTCTATCTTCTTTTGATAAGAAATTTTAGCTTTTTCAAGGTTACGTCTATCTGTAGCAGATAGACTTGGATTTGCTAACCGTGTATCGATCATTTCAATCTCATTTTGATATTTCGCTTGAATCTCCTGCAAATGATCAAAACGAATCGTTGCCATCGTATCAGGCTGATATCGATGCATATAAATGAGCGTCCGTAATCCTTTTTGTTTACCAGAATCAACTAACCAATAAATTGGTCGTTTTTGATACGTTTTACAATGGTCTTTGAAAAATTCATCTAAGAAGTAACGCCGTAACCGTTCTTCTGGAGATTCATTCTTTTTCATCTTTAATGATTCAGCTAACCAGCGTAAATTCTCTTCTACCTTATCAGGGCTAAATGCTGCGGATAAAAATTCCCTTAGACGGACAATAATATCATTTTCAAAATAGTGGTCATCTGTTAAGAGAATAAGACTATTTGGGTTTGGCTTAAAAGTCTTATACTTCGATTCATCAAATTCTCCACCAGCATAAGCTAGGCCTTCTACGTCTAATGAATAACGACCCATTAAACAGCCAATAAAGTACGAGATAAAAGATTTTGTATCTCTTTCACGATCTCCTAAACTAACTGTAATTTCCTTATCGTTTACCTCAAAAGAAAGCTCTTTCTCTAATCCAAATAATTTAATAAAAAAGTCATTAATTAGTTCTTCATTTTTTTTCATATTGCTAAAACGCTTTTGAGTAATCATTACCCATTCATTAAAGGCATCTTCTAATAATCGAAGCTGAGGTTCTTTAATTATGAAAGGATGTTTATTAAAATTCCAAGATATTTCAAAAGAATCCCAATCTGCTTCAGAGATTTTTATGTTCTCTACTACAAAGTTGATAACCTTATTACTCTCCCAAAATTTAATCGGTAGATTGCTGATGTTACCGGGTTGAAAATTTAATGTTGGATTAATAATTTTTAACAGTTTTGAGGCTACTATTGAGTTTAAAAAACCCAGTATATAAATATTTTTTTCCTTAGTATCAGAAACTAAGAATGCATTTGCATCATCATATAAGTATCCATAGTCCACAAATCTAGCTGAAAAATCTGCTGATGTAATCTTATTCCATACAATTGCTGGTTTAAAAATATATTCTAGATTATGATTAGTGGATCCAACTTTATATCCTTCAGATTTCATATTTAATAATTCATAACCATCCTTTTCCCAGTTAACAACCGATAGTTTACTTCCACCCCATTTTCTAAATCCACCACCCTTCATATAAGGAAACCATTTAGCTTTACATTCAATAGCCTCTTTCCTGCTTTTCGACTTTGTATTAAATTTGTTAACAGAAACTTCGTACCAAAATCTAATAAATCGGTCGTTATCCGCAGTTACCATTCCTTTTCTTGTCGTCGAGTAATCTGATATTTTATTAAAATCTACAAATATGTTCCTAATCTCCTCACTTATCCAATAAGCTATAGGTGATGTTGGTATATGGCTAAAATCTTTTGAGCTAAAAGTAAATCTATAGCCGATACTTTTATTTATTACTGCTTCTCTTACTTTTTGAGACTGACTTCCGGTAAACTCAGTTAAGTTTAAATATTCTCCTTCTCTGTTGATATTCTGATATTGTATTACAAATGTACAAATAGGTACCGTTGCTTCTTTAAATGCTGAATATTCAAGCTGAACTAAACTAGATATGCTAGTATTTAATAGTATATATTTTCTTAATTTTTCATGCCGTGATATAAACATCCATGTAAAAGGCGTCATTAATCCAATATATCCATTTCTATTAACCATATCTGTTGTCCTGTAAATAAATGCTGAATATAGATCAGATTTATACTCTCTATAACTCTGGTTAATAAACTTTTTTAATAAAGGGTTAAACTTATTATGATATGGCGGATTAGTCACAACTACATCATATTTTTGATACAACAGATAAGCTTGTATCAACACAGGTAATAGTTTCTCTTTTAATTCTTTATAATAAGATTCTTCAATTAAATCGTTTAGTTTATTTTCCAATTCTTTTATCCGATTCATCCATTCTTCATAAGGAAGTTCGATAGGGTTAATTAACGAACCAAATTGTTTCCCATTTTCAAATTGACTCATTAATTCGTTAATTAGTGATTTTTCGGTTACATTCTTCACAAAATAATTAATTGCTTCTTCAGATAATGTTTTGTCCGAATCAACAATTTCGTATACATTTAGCTTTGGAGTTTCCCCTTTACGACTTAACCTAGAAATAAAACGTGGTTGTTTTTCAGCTGCCTTCATTATTAAAGCAAAATTTGCAATTTGTTGCGCACGTTTATCAATATCTAAACCATATAAGTTATTTTCTAAGATTAACTGAGGTATCTCTCTAGATGGATATCCTGCTTCTTCATACATGTCATACAACAAATCGAAAGCATAAAGCAAAATATGTCCTGAACCACAAGCAGGATCTATTATTTTCAAATCCTCAAGTGAATCAAATTCTGGATATAAATGATGGTTTTCCTCATGTTTTAAATAATACTCCCAATGCTGGGCTAGCTGATTATCTTCATACTTTTCATCGTATAGTTTTCCTAATGAATTTTGTACCATATATTGTACAATCCACTTAGGCGTGAATAATTGGGTAACGACTGGTAGATCTTCCTTTTTTACAGCAGTGTTTTTAAGTCCCCCCACTTTCTCCTTCTTCTCTGACATGTAATATTGATAAAGCCATCCTAAAACTTCCACATTATCTTTTGGAGAGCCATCTTCTTGTACTTGATAAAAGTTCTCATCAGATAATTCATTGACAATTTTACGGATGATGGATTCCTGATCCAATAAATAATCAGGAAGTAATAACTCCGTATAATCTTCAATTTTTTCAAATAGAAACGGTAGCAATTGATTTAATGCATTACATTGTGCAATAAACAATTTCCGGTAAGCTTGTTCATTATCTCCTTGATGAATTAAATCTTTTATTTGTTTTTCATCTATATCCAAATTCATCGTTTCATATTGAAGCAAGATATCCGGTTCGTTCTTACCAGAGCTACTGGATAGTACATTGACACGGTCAGGCAAGTAATTATTCACTTCCATATATCGAATCGCTATAATCCGGTTAAACCATGTATAAGCCACTTCTTCAATTAATTGTTCATAACCAACCGTATTTAAACGGTTTTGTAGTGTCCGTAAGGCGTGCTTTAGGTCTTGAGGAAATGTCTTGCCGTTGACAATTAATTGTCCATAATTCTCTTCAATTGTTAGCTCAGAATTTTCTTTCGTAATCCCATATTGTTCTGCCTTCAATGCCACTTTTTCAAGTAAGTCACGTCTCGCTTCTACAGCAAATTTTTTTAACTCTGCTTTATTCATTTATTTCACCCCTACTATGTAGAGGAGCAGATAATATACCTGCTCCTGAATTTAAGATTTTACAAAGTAATGTGTCTGCAATTCTTTTAATAATTCTCGTTTTAGCGAATCAATTGCTCGTTCCAAGTCTTCTTCCGTTTCGATCGTATCTACGTGACTGAAAAACTTATCATACAAGTCTTTACCTGTAATTGGTTTTGGATCTCTTTCTACCGTATCTGTTTCTTCTCTTATTTCTTTCAACATTTGTCGTGCTTTTGATTTTGTTAAGTCAACCAGTTCACCAAGCTGTTGTTGATTAATACGAGCGCTTGAAATACGTTCACTGTTCTTTATCTTTTCATATAGTTGAGTTGCATGGTCTATTCTCGACTGAATATAAGCTGTAATTGTTTCATATTGGGAGTATTGTTCATATAAATCTTTTAATTGTCCTATTGATTTATCAGATTGAACCAAAACAGCTTGTTTTTGTTTGTCTGTTTCTTCTTGGATGATGTTCTTTAAATCATCGGTTAGCTTTGGTAATTGACTAATATCTTTCGATGGTTCTTCTTGCAATAAAATCTGTTTCATTCGTTGAGCAATATCTTCCAGTTCTTCATTATGAATGATTTCTAAGTCCTGTTGATGATTTTTTAGAACTTGCACTGCTTCATCAAACTTTACAATTGGATTTCCTTCATAGAATCCTTGAAGCATTTCGATAATATCAAACCATTCCTCCATATCATCTTCATACTGAATGAAGGTGCGACAGAATTGTTCTGGGTCACGTATCGATAACAATTTTTGTGTATCTGTTACGACTCGTCGAATATGACTCTCGCCAGGATATGGATAGTCACTAGTAGGATCTTGTTGACGTCTTCTTTCACGAATCTTCTCAATCGGCTCAACAAACTCCTCATGTACTTTTTCACGGATGATTTCTTCATACGCATCGTACGTATCGAAAATCTGTGTTAACGAGAAGAAATCACGCACTAGTACAATAAGTTCCTGTTTAACTTGTCCATCCATCTCAACAATTGGCATTACGACAATCCGATCACGTTCAGATATCCTTTCCAATCTATCGTAGAACCTTTCTGAATTCGGATTAAATGGTTCACCTGCATAAGTAAATCGGACTTTTCCTGCATTCATCAGGCCTAACAAGATACCAATTGTGTCTTGTTCTTCCCATCCATAAGGCACTGCTTCATATTTTTGTACAATCTCTTTTAATGTTCGTTGATCATGATAACGTTCCAGTTCTTCGATGAAGACTTTTACTTCATCGACTGCATTTTTATTTACATCACTGAAAAGGTTTTGTTGTCCTAAATTTTCCGCAACCTGTTGCCATTCTTGTTTACTATTTCTAAAAGAGATTGGTTCTTCTATATAATGAAATTTTGTAAATGTATTTCGAATGAGCATATCCATTGCTTGATTCACTTTATGTTCAAAATCTCCATTAAAGTCTCGGCGCTGACTATGGATATAGAATTCCGCATTTTCACATGCTTTAGCTAACAATTCTTCTGCTTTTTGAGAATACTCATCCACTTCTGCTAGTTTTGCTTCAAAAATCCGTTTCTGTTGTTGCGTTGTAGTACTCGATTGTTTTCGACGAACATAACTGTCAACTTGCTGGATATATGCTAATGCTTTTTCTGCTTCTGCCACGTATTCTTTATCTAATAAAATAATCAGATAACCAGAATTCGCTTGCAGTGCTGCCTCCGAATCCGTCATTCCTTCTGTATACACTTGCATTGTTAATTCATGATTCATTTGACCCTTCACGTAATTATCGAAGCGTTTATTATAATCAAAGTGTTTGGTTAGTTCGTTATGTTTGTATTCGTATTTTGGATGACGATACATCACGTTGAAAAACAGATTTGCTAACCGCTCTTTAACTGCAGCTGAATTATAATCTTCCGCACGTATTTCACGATTAATTTCTTGTTCTTCATCGGATAAGAAAGAATAGGTTCCATCAGCATGTTGCTCAATGAACATCGCAGTTTGCAGACGGTTTAATGATTCTTTGATCTTATACTCTAAAGGCTGACGTTCGTCATATACCGTCTCCACCATCAAGGTAGCAATATTACTTGGAGTGGATTTGATTGCATCTATTCCTTTTATTAAATAGAGAACTTGTAATACTTGTACATCATATTCTGTTAATCCTTCGTCATTTCTGGCACGGTCTGCTGCTCTTGCAATCGTGCTTGTAATGGATGATTCTAAATAATCTCGAATTGATGGATAAAATTCAGCCATGGTGACCATATTGTCTACATTTTCACTCGCATTTAGTTGAGCTGCTTCTTGGAAAGCTTTTAGTAATGACCGTTCACCACGTGATGTATGTTGTCCTCCTTCACCCAGGTTACGAATCTTTGTGAAAATCATTTGTAATAATTCAATTTGATAAGGAACAAATGGATAAAAGGAAACAAATTCATCGATGCTACGATAACCTGAACGGAGTTGAGTGTTTTTTGGATCAAAAGCTAATCGATTTTGAATTAGTTTTCCTTCTTGGTCATGTATGGTTTTTAATGTATCTTCTCCAACTTCTGTTTTCTCTAAGAGACGCTTTTTAATCACCTCATCGGTATTCGCACTTGATAGGTTAATTTTTGTTTCAAAGCGACCTTGAATTTTCGAAAAGTCCTTTGTACTATCTAAGTCTGATACAGTTGCTTCTAGCTTTTCTTGTGATGTAACAATAACCCAAGCTTGTCCTTGACACAAATCACCCAATTTTTCTGTAATCGTTTGTAGATTTAGCATTAAGCTCGTATTATTACCGATATATTGTCCAATTTCATCCGCTAGGAACACAATGCGATAATCTGGGCCTTGTTTTTTACAATAATCGGCAACTAGTTCCGCTACACGTTGTGCATCAATCGAAAACCATTCTCTACTTACATCAAAAAAAGTTTCAGCTGTATCCCGATCGTATCCTACTGTTTCTAATGCTTGAATTACCTTCTTTTTACGTAGTAATATTTTTAATCGGAATTCTTCCCACGGTTTACCATTTTGGTCAAAAATCGCTTGTTTAAATTCCTCATACTTTCCATCTTCATCTAATTGGCGTTCCATTTCTGCAACCCAAAGTGTATCAGAATACCCTAAATGGTTATTAAACACTCGTAGAAACACCTCAATGATACGCTCTTTTTCAGCATCTTTTGACGAAGAGGTGGAACGTGAATCAATATTAAATAATAATGCATCTGTTTTTTTCTCAGATACCTTTTTCATCATGTTCAGTAATTCTTGATTATTGGTCTTGTCTTCAAAATATTCGGCAGGAGTTTTTCCGGCAATGGATTGATTATGTAATAAATAAGATAAAATCTTTAGGAAGTGAGATTTACCAGATCCAAAAAAACCTGAAATCCAAACACCTACTTTTGTTGAAGGCTGGTCATATACTGCTAAATAATTTCGATAGAATCGTTCTAAGTAGTGTTCACTTTCTTCTGTCAGTACATATTCATCTAATTCTGTTTTTACTACCTCTTCGTCCACTTGCTCTGCTTGAACAACATTGTTTATTGGACGAAAAATATCTTTTTTAAATAGTTCTTTAATTTGCATCCCTTTTACCCCCCTAGGAAATACGTGATAATTGATAGTCGTCTTCATAGTCCAAAATGCCAAATAGTTTTAGTCGCAGCCCTGTAAATTCACCAGGATAAAACAAGACAATCGGTTTTTTATAGCCTTTACTGGAAACAATTTTTAGTAATTGACTTGAGCGTAGAAACGGGTGAGCAGTACCAACACCTGTAATAAAAATTAAATCTGCTTCCTCCGTTTTTTCTTTAAACTGTTGGAACATAATATTACCCTCATTTAAAATCGGGTCGATGACATCTATTAATCCACGCATCCCTTCACTTTCTGTTAACTCATATAGTTCTTCTAGTTCATCTTCGTCAAAGAATGAAAGTAAGAATTCAAACAGATTTACTTCCTTTATCTTAAGGGGCGTGCGTTTCAACATATTTTTTACATAAACACGCACTTGCAGCTCATCTTTCGCTGGATAATCCAATACAAAATGAGGGATATCGCTCCCAATACCTTTTGGTTGGGTAAATCCGTCTTGGTTAATTCGCTTTTCCATTTGTTCTAATCGTTCATATGTAGACTTCATGACTCATTCACCTTTTCTAAAACTGAAAAAGAATACAACAATGGCATATTCTTTTCAGCATAAGTTTTTAAATCTCGGCTTATATGTATCGGGTTAATGGTGTATTTTGTCTGGTCAATTTGTTCAATCATTTTTGCCTCTTTAAAAAATAACATTAAGGTACTAATTAGTCGTTTAATCGTCTCAGGTCTCCACCCTATAACCCGTTCGCTTACTCTTGCTTTGTCTTCAAAGAAGTAATGAAAATCATTGCGATACAGTGGTTCCTGTTGTTCATACTTATAAACAATAACTTCTATATAAAATTCTAATGGTATTCGGTAAACTTGAAGAAAGGTATACAACGTTAATGCCTTTCGATCATAATCATTCGCTCGTAAAAAGTGCTGTTTCATTTCATCGTCTAAGGAAGCTGCACGATTATATACCATGTTAAATCTATTTTTTATACTCAAAGGACTTCTTAATTGAAATAAATTATTCTCCGTCACTTCTTCTAAAATCTCTTTCTTATTTTTCCCTTGCAGAATAAGATCGATTACTACCGCAATGTCATTCTCTGACCATTTTTCTTTCGTGAATCCTGCTGAATATTCCATTTATTCTATTCCTCCTCTCTATTGTGTTTTATTTATTTGGTTGATTACTTTATCAACTACTTCAAGTCTACGTTTTCCACATTGTTGACGAATTATCGTGGTATAACTCCCATTCTTCATAAGTTTATTCGTATTATTTATGTACAACTTTTGAATCAAATCCATCATTGCTACTTCATCAATTTCATCTTCCCAATATTTATCGATAACTTGGTTAATAGATGCTGCAAGATCACGTTGAGTTCGTTGAAATATTTTAATTTCCATTTAAGAGTCACCTACTCTTACTTTTTTTATACTTTATCTTTATTTTATTCTACCACGAAAGTACCATAATAGAATAATAAAATTGAGCCGCTACCAAAGGTAACGGCCCATTATTAATTGACAGACTTATTCATCTTCAAAAAATAATTTAGCAACTTTATCATTCTCTTGTTTGGATAGGGTGCTACGTACAGATTCTTCAGGCATGGGAATTGGAAAAGTCATTTTTTCCACCCGACTCTTTATACGACCGCTTGGGTATTTTCGGTCTAACTCTGTAATTGGCATATTTGAAGTTATAATGGTTGGTTTATTATCCATCATTCGTTCATCTAAAATCTGAGTTAAGATTTCTTCCACCCAATCCGTAGTTTTTTCCACACCTAAATCATCCATAACTAAGATATCTGCTTCAGTTAAAGATCGAATGATATCGTATGAATTTACCTCTTTTTGATGAAAAGTATTCTTCAATTCACTTAATATATTTACCACTGAAATATAAAGTGGATTTATTTGATATTTCATCATTAGTTCATAGATGATAATGATAGATAATAGTGTTTTTCCTGTACCTTTTGTCTTGCTATAAATGTAGAGACCCTTTCCCATATCATTCATTGTTTCAAAAGATTTGATAAATCCAGATGCTACCTTTTGCGCATATTTTGCATGCTTTATAGCATCTTTACTTTGATAATGGTTAACGTTAAAATCTTCTAAGCTCTTATGATGATATTCTTTCGGAATTCTAGCAGTTTTAATAGAATTTAGTAATTGTCTTTGCTCTCTACACTTGCAAAATGTCATCGCTTCTGTCCCATCTTCTCTGCGATAATGAATCATACCACTTCCATCACACTCATTATAAATACACTTATTTGACGGCTTAGTGATTTTCCCTGGCTTTTTCAACGACAAATCACCCATATCGTTCGAAATATTCATCTTCGACATAATCTCCTGTATTCTGTTCATTGTTAACAACCTCCTGAAAAAAATAGTTTTTATGCGCTTGATCAAAAATATAGTTTGTTACATATCGAAAAGAACGAATTTGATCGTTTTTGTGTTGTGGCTTAAACTGGCGAAAACAATCCTCAATCCATTTCAGAACTAGGTTAGTGTTCCATTGCTCTTTGACTACTTCTAAAATAGCTTTATAGTCATTAGATGATATTTTGGACTTTCCACTAAGCTTCAAATAAAGTTCACATATTTTATTAAATTGTTTAGAATCATTGGATTTCATATCATCATCAATTGACAATGAAGATGATATTTCTGATAAATTATTTGTATTAGTATCTGTAGTAATCTCTGGTATTGCAGTAATACCTGTGCGTTTCGAAAACTCATTATAATTATTCAACTGTTCAGTATTTGTTTCTCGAGCATCAAAATCTGCGCTTCCAGTTAACAAATTTTCATCTTCGAAACGGTATCCAATCTTTTTAAAATCTGATGTCACTTTTACTAGATTTACGCGATATTGAAATGTTTTATCCCATCTATAGATAGGATTGCTTCTTTTATTTAGATATCCCTTTTTTACCAGTTGATTTATGTGCTTCCGCACTGTATTTACAGATACGCTAAGCATCACTTCTTCTTTTAACTCTTCTGCCTTCTTATAAATCCATCCATATTTTAGGGAAACATCACCTTCCTTACTGCCATTTTCTAACCTTGTTTTTTCTTCTAGTAAATATTTACTTACATCCTTGGTACGTTCACTCCAGTAAATAAACTGATTTAGTATGATTGCTTCTTCTGTGCTGCCTGTTAATTTGACGTACTCCTCTTTAATTACAGCTCTTTTTAGTTTCTTTTTAATTTCTATCACCTTCCTCTCCGTTTTAATTGAATAATTTTTAGTCCTGTTGCTTTATCAACGATAAAGCCTAAATATTATAAAGTGGTGTTTTTCATATTTTAATAGGTTAGATAAAATTTTTTTATAAATTTAAAAAGATCACTACTGAAGCCCAGTAATGACCTTTTAAATGAACGTTATTTAAGTTTGTCAAAAAGATAATAGTCTCTTTTTTCATTTGATCTGTGATTTGATTAGATTGATATATAACTTTAAAAATCCTAAATATAAACATGACTCTAAATTGACCGTTTATGATTATTATCTACCCGGTTATAGACAAAGTGTATATTTCTTACATGAGTATCGCTATAATAGTTTCATTAGATTAAAGGGAGGTCCGTAATCGTATATTTAAAATCTAAATCAACTGAAACATCACATCAGACAATGATTAAATACAACTTCGTATTTCATGAGTTATGGGACAAATGGTATAGAAATGGAAATAACAAAAATTTTTCTTTACATAATACTGCAGAAATGCCCAAAATATAGAAGTATATATGAAAAGAATATAAAAGGAGATTTTATTAGTGAGAGCATTTGATAGAACGGGCTTTTTTATCCACCAGACAACAAAGGTAAGAATACGTAAGTTCTTAGACAAAGGAATAGAGGTATATACCTATTCGAAAGATGGTAAATTAGGTTTCATACCATATTGTAACTTAGTAACCAATATAGATAATCTTTATGAAGGAAAATCACTTTATGTCCACTTTCTTGGATATAAAAAACCCCATCTCTTTTTTACCGAAGAGGGAACAGTATTATTTCCTGATCTTCCGTAACAGGAATATTAATTAAAGACCAAAATACTACAATTATTCAAAGCTTGAGGAGTTTGAACATACCTCAAGCTTTTTTGTGTAATTAAAAACTGTAAATGATATAGCTACTCTAAATGATCGATATAAAATTTCAAGTTGCAAAAAAAAAAGTTTTTATTTCCTCTTAAAATATCATTTTTTCGCGGTTATCATATTTCAGCAAATGACTAGCCGGCTGTTATTTGTGTGTTTAATCCACAAATAGATAAGGGGAGAGTTCATTCATTATGATAAAAAACGAAATTTTAGATTTTGATAAGCATTACAAACTTAAACTCGCAACAAATAAAGAGTTAACAAAAATAAAAGGCTATGACTTTCTAAACTTCCTAACAGACTTAATGATTAAATACTCGGATACTTTTATTACTGAATTGGAGGATGAAAGATGATAACTAAATATACAAGAGCATACGCCTATGTTCGTATTAGCACAAATAAACAACTAGATAACACATCTATTGAACAACAAATTGAAGCAATAGAAAAGTATTGTAAGGAAAATAATATTATTCTTGTAAAAACATATGTAGAGGAACCAGCATCCGGGGAGAGTTTTTCAAATAGACCTGAGTTTAAAGAGATGTTTTATAATGTTTTCCAAGAGGAGAATAATATTGATTCCGTCATCGTATTTAAACAAGACCGCATATCACGCAATTCTTTAGATTCTCAATATATCTTTAACCGTTTAAAAAAGGCTAACAAGAACCTAATTTCAATAGCTGATAATATCGACACAAACGATCCTAACTCAAAGCTTATTTATCAGATATTAGGTATTATTGCAGAAGTCGAAAAAGATCTAATCGCTTTTCGTACATCACTAGGTATGGAAAAAACCTTTGAAAATGGAGACTTCAACGGTGGAAGGGTATTTGGATATAATTTAGTAAATAAGAAATTAGTTATTAACGAAGATGAAGCAAGAGTAGTGAAATACATTTTTGATTGTTACTCTAACAAAATGTGGGGTTATCGAAAAATAGCTAGTAGTTTAAATATGCAAGGTATCAAAACCAAAAAGGATAATTATTGGTCTATTACTGCTGTTAGAACTATTCTCAATAATAAAATCTACAATGGTTATGTTAAATGGAAAGGTAAATATAAAAAAGGGAATCATTATCCTATTATTAGTGAAGAGCTTTGGGAAAAAACCCAAAAGCTTTTATCACTACGTAGTTATACCCAAGAAAAAAAACACAACGGCTCTTTTCCGTTATCAGGTCTATTAAAATGTCCTACTTGCGGAGGAGCGATGGTACAAGGAAATGCAAACAAAAAATACAAATATTACGTGTGTAGCCGTTTTAAAAACAGTGGCTCTAAAGCATGTAAGTCGAATCTTGTAAAAAAGGAGTATGCAGAGCAAGAGGTTTTATCACAGGTTATGAATTACCTTAACGATTTAAACCTCTCTGTACCATTACAAACAGTTGTTATGGATAACCTAAAAAGTGAACTTGAACCAATTGAAGAGGAACTTAAATTACTAGAAAAAAATTTAAGAGAACTAAAAAGAGAGAAGCAGGATCTCATACAACTTTATACGAAGAAAATAATCGACATTGATACACTTAGTGATGAAATGAAAAGAGTTCAGAATCAAGAAAGTGAACATAAGGAATTTAAAATACTACTAACAAATCAGATAGAATTAAAGAATAACAATGACTTATTACCAGTAATTAACCGCATTGCTAATGATTTTAATTCATTTTTTAACTTATTAGACGACTTTGATAAGAAAGAATTACTTCGGTTGCTTATCAAAGAAATTCAAGTAAATACTGGAGAAAAGCCTAAAGATCGAACCATCAAAAAAATAGTCTACGAGTTTGATCAGAAGTTATTTAAAGAGATAAATAATGAACTTGTTTGACAACTTGCTGGCATTTTACTGTAGATTTGAACAATTTTTAGTAGGAAGCTCAATTAGCAGTCTATTTTCTAGCAAATAGACTGCTAAAATTATAATCTTATTATTTTCCCTCTTCTACAAATGTAGTAGTCAATAGAAACTCTGACTTTAAAGCAGGTTTAATATCATTTAATATGACTAAATCTATCGGCTTCTGAAAGTGATCTTCTAGGCTTATTTTTAAGTCCATGTAATTATCAAAAGATAAATCCGAGTCGTTAAATTCTACTATTACATCAATATCACTGGATTCTTTTTGTTCATCGCGGCTGTAAGAACCAAACAAACCAACTCGCTTAACACCGTGTTTATCTCTCCAAGTATTTAGGTTTTTTGATAATTCATCAAGGATTGCTTGTTTCGATAACATATTATCATCACCATTTTCCGACATTGGTTTTTTATTTTCGTTATAATTCCGAACCCATTAACAAATGATATAAGTCCTAATAATACTCTACCATTAATTACACATTCTACTGAACCGCAACCAGCCAAATTACTATTAAATTGCTGTTATTCCTGTAAAGGGTGAGATAGTTTAAGTGTATTAATTAAAGCTCCTATAAATAAGGAGCTTTATCCTGCACAACAAGATAATTTTGATACATCCTTATCAAATGTAAGGGCAGCTAATTTTATTCCCTCTGCCGATGTTAAATATGGAGCAAAGCTTTCTTTTAAATCCTCTACGGTTAAGCCAAATTTAACGGCTAATGTCGCTGCATAAATCACATCTCCTGCATTTTCAGCTACGATATGAACCCCTAATACTTTTAACGTTTTTGCATCAGCTACAAGTTTAAATACACCTGTTGTTTCCCTATTTACTATCGCTCTTGGGACTGCATCTAACGGTAATACTGATGTTTTTACTTCATAGCCTTTTTCTTTTGCTTGTTCTTCCGTTAAACCAACTGTTGCAATCGATGGATTTGTAAATATAACGCTTGGAACAACGGATAAATCTATTTTTTTATTTAATCCACCATCTGCATTATCTGCAACAACTCCACCTTCATAGGCTGCTACATACACAAATTGCGGTCCTAATGTCACATCTCCTGCTGCATAAATCTTTTCATTACTTGTTTGAGCAAATTCATTTATCAGTATTTCCTTTTGTTTTCCAACATCAACACCTGCAGCACGTAAATTTAAAGAATCCGTATTTGGTTTTCTTCCTGTTGCAATAAGTAACTGCTCTGATTCAACGACTTTTTTCTTACTGTTTACAGTTAGATAAACCTTTTTTATCTCCCCATCTTGTTCGACACACTCATATGTTGCTCCTTTGATAAGGTGTATACCCTGTTCGATTAACATTTTTTCTACTGTTTCAGAAATTTCCGGGTCATACTCTTTTAATAATCGCTCACTTCTTTGTATAAGTGTTACTTCTGAACCTAAATGATGGAAGAGTTGCCCAAGCTCAATCCCAATATATCCTGAACCTATCACCGTTAAACGTTTTGGAACTTTCTTTAATTCAAATAGCGTTGTACTTGTTAAATAATCAACTTTATTAAGTCCAGAAATCGATGGGATAGAAGGAGAGGCCCCTGTTGCAATTAAAAAGCGTTTTGCAGAAAGTTTTGTTCCATTTACCTCAATTGTATTTTCATCAACAAAGCTTGCTTCTCCCTCAATTAAATCAAATCCATATTCGTCTATTAAATCGACATATTTTTGATTCCGAAGTTCACTCACTAATTCGTTCTTTTGCTTGATTAAAGGAGCCAATTCCACTTCTCCAGCAGATGTTTGTAAACCTATAAACGGATTTATCTTAGCTAAATGATTGATTTCCCCTGCTCTAAGAAGGGTCTTGGATGGAACACAGCCAATATTCACACAGGTCCCTCCAATCGTTCCACGCTCAATCATTCCAACTTTTGCACCGTATTCAATAGCTTTAATTGCAGCAGAAAAAGCTGCACCACCAGAACCAATAATAAGAAGATCATAATTACCTTTAGTACCTAACACCACATTTTCTTGTTGTAGTAACTCTTCAATTTCTCCAGTTTGATAATTTGCTTCGTTAATTGCCCTTTTTGCACTTTCAACCTCTATACCATTAGGCAATTCAAATACTACTTCACCGCGACGGAAATTTGCTTCAGTATTTTTAGCACCTATACTTTCAAGTGCTGACTCTACGTGTTTTTCACAGCCTGTACAAGTCATTCCTTCAATATTTACCTTATATTTATTCATAATAAAGCTCCTTTCATTAATCTCTCATGTTAAAGTTTCTATTATTGGACACGCATGTAATTGCTTTTCATCAGGACATCGTTGTTTCAAGTCACCTAACATAGTTTCAATTCGTTTTAAATCCTCTATTTGCTTTTGAACTTCCTCTTGTTTTCTAGAAACAAATTCAAACATATCTTGGCAACGGACTTCATCTTTATCTACAACTCCAAGTAACTTGTAGATTTCACCTAAAGAAAAACCAAGCTCTTGTATTCGCTTGATGAATCCTACACGCTTAACGTCATAATCTGAATATAAACGATAACCAGTTTTTGTTCGGGAAGGTTCCTTTAGTAAATTTTTTCGTTCGTAATATCTAATCGTCTCTTTGTTAACTCCACATTTATCTGCAAACTCACCAATGCGATAAATCACTATTTTCACCTCAATAAAATTATAAACCATGTACTACAGTACATGGTCAAGTAGATATATATTATTAAAATTTCCCTACTAAAGTATTCTCCTTCAATGAAAAGTGGTTATTTATTATAAAATTGCCCCCACTAGTAAATGGTTAAGATAAATTTAAAAAGGTTGGAAGTTCTCCCTACCTTTTATTTCACTTATCAGTCGTTTTATGATTATTGTTTTCCCTTTTTAAAACTCTGATAATTCTTATTCCCACCAGACAGGTTAAATACCTCTTTAAAACTCATATTAATTAATACATTCTGAGCCGCATTACCAGTAACACCCTTTTGTTCAAGGGAATAAACAGCTGATGCAACTCTAGTTAAATCTGGATCGACACTCGGTCCACAAACACCTGTAGAACAACATTTTGCTGGGTCAAACATTTCTACCTTTTTCATCATGAACAACTTCTTTATTGATGTATAGTTATATACTTATATAGAAACCGAAAAGATAAGGCTTGCGTATCAACATGCCTCATCATTCCCTATTATTCACCTGTTTCAGCAAATCGCTTAATCCGTTCACCTATTTCATCACGAACGCGCTGAAACACTTTCCAAATTTCTTCTTCCGTACCTTCAGCCTTGGCTGGATCGTCAAAGCCCCAATGTTCACGTTTTACATGAGGTGGTGTCACTGGACAGCGGTCTTTGGCATCTCCACATAATGTTACCGCCAATGTTGCGTTATTTAAAAATTCTTGATCAATGGTTTCCGATTTTTGAACAGAAATATCAATTCCAGCTTCCTTCATTGCTTTTACCGCATTTGGGTTTAGTCCATGTGCCTCAATCCCTGCACTTCTAACTTCCCATTCATCTCCGAGATATTTTTTCGCCCATCCCTCTGCCATTTGACTACGGCATGAGTTCCCTGTACATAAGAAATAAATTGTTTTTTTAGCCATAATTCATTCTCCTTTTTAAAATAGTAGAAGTGTTAGATAAAGACCTACTAAAGTAATAAAAAGTATTGGGATAGTTAAAACAATCCCGGTTTTAAAATAGGTTCCCCATGAAATTTTAATTCCTTTTTGGGAAAGTACATGGAGCCACACTAAGGTTGCTAGTGAACCAATTGGCGTAATTTTTGGTCCTAAATCCGAACCAACTACGTTAGCATAAACAAGCGCTTCTCTTAATACACCAGAAGTATTCGTTTCAGCAATGGCTAATGCATCAATCATTACGGTTGGCATATTATTCATAATCGATGACAGGAAAGCAGCTATAAAACCCATTCCAACTGTAGCAACGAATAATCCTTGTTCAGCCACAGTTTGAAGAACACTTGCGAGCGCAGAGGTCAGCCCGGCATTTCCCAATCCATATACGACGACATACATTCCAATTGAAAAAATAACGATATTCCACGGAGCGCCTTTAATAACTTTTTTCGTATTAACAGCGGCACTACGTCTGGCCATTATGATAAAGAATATAGCTATGGCCCCAGCAATAATAGATACTGGTAAATTTATGAATTCGCTACTAAAATAGCCAATTACTAATAATCCGAGAACATACCAAGAAAGGCGAAACATCTTTATATCGTTTATTGCTTCTTTCGGTTCCCTAAGTTTCGATAAATCATAATTCTTAGGGATACTTTTTCTAAAGTAGATTAGTAATACCGAAATGGTTGCAATTAGTGAAAATAAGTTCGGAATAATCATCCGCGAAGCATATTCAACAAATCCAATGCCAAAGAAGTCTGCAGAAACGATATTTACTAAGTTACTTACAATAAATGGTAATGAAGTTGTATCCGCAATAAATCCACTTGCCATAATAAAAGGGAATATCATTTTTTCTTTAAAATTCAAATTTCGCACCATTGCAAGAACAATCGGTGTTAGGATAAGTGCCGCTCCGTCATTCGCAAATAATGCTGCAACAACTGCACCTAAAATACTAATGTAAACAAACATTTTTATTCCATGACCTTTTGCTACCCGTGCCATGTGCAGTGCTGCCCATTCGAATAATCCAATCTCATCTAGTATTAAAGAAATAAGGATAATTGCGACAAAGGATAGCGTTGCATTCCATGTGATGTCAATTACTTCAAGAACATCACTGAATCCTACTACCCCTACTAATAAGGCAATTACAGCTCCACCCATTGCGGACCAGCCAATGTTTAAGCCCTTTGGCTGCCATATTACTAGTACTAGGGTTGCAATAAAAATTAATATTGCGAGTATAAGCGTTGTAGACAAAATAATACCTCCAATTTAACAACAAGAAATTCGTGTACCATTTTCTTCAAGTTCTTTTAATTTGTAATCTTGATTAGGTAATTGATCAAGAATAGGTTTAATAAATGAATAATATTCATTTTCCTTATCTACGGAGTAAAATATCCATTGCCCTTTTCTTTCTTCCTTAACCAATCCTAAGTCTTTCAACTTACGTAAATGCTGACTAATCGATGGCTGACTGACTTGAAATATTTCAACAAATTCACAGACACAACAAGCTTGATTATCAATTAATTTCATAATCGTTAATCTTGTTTTATCACCCAATAATTTTAAAATAACTGCAGCCTTTTCCATTTCAATGGTTGTTTGCAGCACATCATCTCCTCCTTATAATTTCATTACAACATTAGTATATAACTATTTGCTTATATATACAATAAAATATTTCATTAAAATGTGACATTTAAATAAATGTTTAATTAAACAAACCTGTATATACTTTGTAATAAATTTTATCGCTGGTCGAAAAGTTGGGCAGCTTCTGAAATTCTCGCAATCTGATAAAGTCAGTTTGAATATGACCACTTTAGCTAGAAATTCACCTATAGCTTTAGCAATTGCTATGACAGCATTTCAGGATCAACCTTTAATTGCTTTAACATTAGTATAGGCCCATTATTGGAATTACCTATACTAGCTATTATCACTCAGATTTTATTGTTTATCTCTATAGGTAAGACCGCATAAAAGAAAAAGAACACATCAGATTTTAGTTTATGATGTGTTCTTTCTTATTCTATCTTGTGTCTACATATTAGATAAATTGTTTTACATCTTCTTTAAAGATTCTCCTTTTAATTATCGGATATATTTTAAAGTAGTGAAAATAAAGCGTTGAATGTACCATTCTCAAACATGATATAAATCCCTAGCCCTATAAATACAATAGGGACAATCCAACGTTCATATTTCTCAATTTTTTCTGATACAAAATCCAAAGAAGCTAAGCGATAGCTGACATAACATAGAACCCCAACCATAATGAAAAAGACAATACTAGCAATAAGGATTTCAACCGCATTTAATGCTGTGAAATATGGTATATAAATAGAGAAGTCATCTGCACTGGAGGACAGCACAATAAATATAACCGTTAAATATAATTGATTAAAACGATTAGATGAAAATAAAGTTAAAATATTGCCTCCATCTTCATCCTCCTCACCCTTAATCCAAATCTTAATCCCCAGATAAAGCGGTATAAGCCCAAGAAGACCTAAAACCCATTGCTGAGGAATTAACCATGTAATACCTAGAGCGACTAAAAGACTTGCTGCTATAATAATTGCTGTACCTATGTATTGTCCTATCCATATATGTTTTGCTTGACCTTTTTTTATTTGCGAAAACAAGAGGGTCAATATAATAAGATAATCAATTCCTGTTGCTACATAAACTGCAGCTGATGTAAGTGCCGTTGTAATCATTTTTTCATCTCCAAGTTTTGGGGTAGGGCTTTTCAATGAGAAGAAAAGCCCTTAGATTATATGTTAATATTTATTTCTCTTTTACTCGCATAAGTCGTAAACCATTTAACGCAACTAAAAGAGTTGCTCCCATATCAGAAAGGATGGCAATCCAAAGTGTTAACCAACCGGGGATAACCAATAACAAAGCAATGAATTTGATAGCGAGTGCAAAGGTAATGTTTTGCTTAATTATGGTAAGAGCTTTTCGACTTAATTTAATGGAGAATGGAAGTTTTCTTAAATCGTCTCCCATTAAAGCAACGTCTGCCGTTTCTAGTGCTGTGTCTGTACCAGCCCCACCCATCGCAATTCCAACGGTAGAAGCAGCTAATGCAGGAGCATCATTGACACCATCTCCAACCATTGCTACGTTTCCGTATTTAGATCTCAATTTTTTGATAAATTCTAATTTGTCTTGTGGCAATAGTTCTGCCTGAATATCCGTTACCCCAACATGACCTCCAATAGCATCTGCCGTTCCTTTGTTGTCTCCCGTAAGCATAATGGTTTTTTTAATTCCAAGTTGATGTAACTTTTGAATAACTTCTTTACTTGATTCACGTACTTCATCAGCTACTGCAATGACAGCAAGTATTTCTTTTTCAGTTCCAACCACCATTGCAGTTTTACCTTGATTTTGAAGGGCTGTAACTAGTTGATCTTGTTCGTTATTAAAATCAACTGATAGATTCTCAAATAATTTTGGATTTCCAATGTAGTAAGTCGTACCGTTGATAGTCCCCTTAATTCCTTTTCCTGTGATAGAAGAGAAATCATCCACGATTACATGAGTGTAGGAAATGTTCTCCTCATCTGCTTTTTTCATAATAGCTGAAGCTAGAGGATGCCCGGAACGATATTCTAATGCAGTAATGATAGACAACATATCTTCTGCATTTACCTGATTGTTCAACATTTTAAAATCTGTTACAACTGGAACTCCTTTTGTAAGTGTACCCGTTTTATCAAAAGCTATTGCTTTTAAAGCACCCATTTCTTCTAGATAAATTCCGCCTTTGATAAGCACACCTTTTTTAGCTGCATTTCCAATTGCTGAAACAATAGAAATAGGAGTTGAAATAACTAATGCACAGGGACAACCAACGACCAATACTGCTAGCCCTTGATAAACCCAAGTTCCCCAGCTGCCACCAAATAATAATGGTGGTACTACAGCTACCAGCCCTGCGATAATCATAATAATAGGCGTATAATATTTTGCAAATTTATCTACAAACGCTTGAGAAGGCGCGCGTTCCCCTTGAGCTTCTTCAACAAGGTGAATGATTTTGGAAATTGTTGTATCTTCAACAAGCTTTGTTACTTTAACCTCAAGTATTCCCTCTTCGTTTAATGTACCTGCAAAAACTTCATCATCCACTGTTTTCTCAACTGGGACTGACTCGCCTGTAATAGTTGCTTGATTAACAGCCGAGTAGCCATTTACTACTACACCATCCATAGCAAGCTTTTGACCGGGTTTCACAATCATAATATCGCCAACAGCAATATCATCAACATGAATCATCATTTCTTGCCCATTTCTTCTAACAAGCGCCTCTTTCGGAGCAATATCCATTAAAGATCGAATTGATTGTCTTGCTCGGTCCATAGAGAAACGTTCTAAAGCTTCACTAATTGCAAAGAGAATAACAACAATTGCACCTTCTGCCCATTCTCCAATAATAGCTGCTCCAATAATAGCCACTGTCATAAGAGTTTTCATGTCAAATTCAAAATGTAGTAAGTTTTGAAACCCGACTTTAAAGAGTGAATATCCCCCAATAACGATGGCTGCTGCAAACAATAGGGAGGTAATAATATTTTCTTCCCCATTAACAAACTGAGAGATATAACCAAAAACGATTAATAAAGAAGCGTATAGTAATGTGCTGTGTTTTTTATAAAATGGCTCTTTCCCTTCTTTAACCTCTTGTTTCTCTTCCCTTAATGGTTTATCTGGAGCGACTTTAAGGTTTTCAAAAGCACCAGCTTTTTCTAATTCCTCGATAGTTGTATTCCCATATACCTCAATTTTAGATGCACCAAAATTTACTTTTGCATCATGAACCCCTGATAATTTTTTTACATTCTTTTCGAATTTACCCGCACAATTGGCACACGAAAAGCCTTCAACCCGATACACATTTTTATCCTGATGAACAACAATTGGTGTTTGCCGTTTTGGTTTTTCAGGCATTACTTTAAGATTTTCAAAAGCGCCAGCCCTTTCTAATTCTTCAACCGTTGCATCACCATATACGGATATTTTAGATGCACCGAAATTTACTTTTGCATCTTGCACATTGGGCAGTTTCTTAACATTTCTTTCAAATTTCCCTGCACAATTAGCACATGAAAAGCCTTGTACTCGGTAGGAAGTCATTTCCACTTCAGACCGTTCAGCTTGTTCAGACATTTACCTCCACCTCTTTCTTATGTGTTAATGCAATCATCATAATTTGTTTGATATGTTCGTCGTTTAATGAATAAAAGGAAAGCTTTCCTTCTTTTCTATAGTTGACAATCCTTTGCTTATAAAGTGTTCGTAAATGATGAGAAGCATTAGCAACTGTAACACCTAAGATATTAGCTATATCACAAACACATAGTTCATCTTCCCGACACAAAGCATAGGTGATTTTTGCTCTATTTTCGTCGGCAATTGCTTTTAACATCTGAGAAACACCTGAAATATCTGCTGTTTGTAGATCACCCTGTATTCGATTAACCTTTTCCTCGTCATAACAAAAAATTTCACAAGTATCTTTCTTATTCAAATCATCACCTCATTCAAGTATTTGCTTGATTATATAGTAACTTTTTTCAGTAAAACATTCAAGCATATACTTGAATGAAATAAAAAAGAAATGGGTTTTTTCCAAATCTAAAAAGTACTTCTTCAATTTCCCATTTAAGTCAAACAATCACATAAGGTCCCATTTCTCTTATCTAGTATTTCATTGTAATATCAGTATGAAGGAGGATTAGATATGGATATATCAAGAGTTGCAATTTATGCTCGTGTAAGCACAGAGGAACAGGTAAAAGAAGGTTTTAGTATAGCCGCGCAACTTCAAACACTTCGGCAATATGCTCAAATTTATAACTGGGAGGTGATTGATGAATATGTCGATGAAGGAATTAGTGGTAAATCCGTAAAAGGACGGCCTGAAATGAAGAGATTAATCAAAGATGTAGAAAATGAAAGATTTGATGCTGTAATAGTTTGGAAAATTTCTAGACTCTCAAGAAATATGCTAGAAACACTCATGATTCTAGATAAGTTTGAAAAATACAATGTGAAATTTATATCCTACTCGGAAAACTTTGATACCAGTAGTCCTATAGGTCGCTTAGTACTTCAAATTATGGCATCAATCGCTGAAATGGAGCGAAATACATTAGCAGAAAATGTAAAGCTTGGTATGAAACAGAGAGCCTTGGAAGGGAGATGGAACGGCGGAGTTGTATTTGGATATGACACTGTTAAGAAGGAGCTAGTTATCAATGAAAAGGAAGCTGAAGTAGTACAGTTAATCTATCATATGTATGCAAATGGCAAAGGGCTAAGAGCGATTTCTAACCACTTAAATAAAGCTGGATATAAAACCAAGCGTAATCGTTATTTCTCCATCAATGGAGTAGCACAAATCCTAGACAATGTAATATATAACGGTAAAATCAGTTGGCTAAAATTTGAAAATTGGGATTCCAAACGAAGAAAAGGGAAAAATCCAAATCCTATTCTTGTAGAAGGAAAACATGAACCTATTATTTCGGACGAACTATGGAGCGTTGTACGAGCAAGGAGAAAAAGTAAATCATTTAAGCAGCGTCAATCAAACGAACCATTTTTACTTAGTGGCCTTTTACGCTGTCCTGATTGTGGTCAAGGAATGGTTCCGTCAATTACAACACATACACGAAAAGATGGGACGAAACGAAAACATCGTTATTACGTCTGTAGCGATTTTCATAACAAAGGATCTGCTGCTTGTAAAGCTAATTCCATTAAGGCATATAAAGCAGAAGAAACGGTTATCAAGAAAATTGAACATTTTAGTTCTAATAAGAAGAGATTATATAAGACGATCACTGACATAAGTTCAAGTTCTGCTCATTCGATAAGTAAGCTTAACAAAGAATTAGAAAAGATTGAAATACGATTAAAAGAGATTGAACAATTACAGGCAAAGTATATGGATGCCTTTGAGAAAAACACTCTCCCTGTTGATATTCTACAAGAACGGTTACAAAAGGTCTCGAATGATAAAAGGGGGTTAGAACAAAAGAAAAATGAGATTATAATACAATTAGGATCTATCGATTCAAAAGTAATCCAACCAGATTTGATTGAAAATTTACTGAAAAAATTCTTATCAGTATATAGGAAGACATCTAGGGAAAATAAAAAACAATTACTTCAGTTGTTAATCGATAATATCTCAATCAAGCAAATAGATAAATCTAGAACCATAAAAAACATAGAACTTGAATTTGATTTTACTGAACTGAATATATCGAAAACCTTTATACTAATCCACTTGTTGTATCGAGAAACGGATAATGAACATACATTTTCAATACCCGCTTCCGATAAAGAATTACCACCTTATCTACAACAGTTTTTGCCTCTATTTGTGGTACGGTTCCCCCCGATTAATCCGAAAGCTCCGGTACACTTGCTCCAGGAGGATCAGGCGCATGAGCTGGTGGGGGAAGGTCATTTTTGAGAAGGAGAGAGTGTCGTCGGCTCGCTGGATGATGTCTTGGCTGAGGCCGAGGGAGCCGCCGATGATGAAGGCAATTTTGCTTTTGCCGTAGGTGGCGAGCTGGTCGAGCTGGCGGGCGAGCTCTTCGGATGTTTTCATGCTGCCTTCGATGGCGAGGGCGATGACGTGGGTGTCCGGGCTGAGCTTGGCGAGGATGCGTTCGCCTTCTTTCGTTTTGATTTGTTCCATTTCGGTTGGGCTGAGTTCTTCGGGTGCCTTTTCGTCGGCGACTTCGATGATTTGGACTTTGGCATAAGCGGACAGGCGTTTGGTGTATTCGGCGATGCCTTGCTTTAAGTATTTTTCTTTGAGTTTTCCTACGGTGATGATTGAGATATTCACAGGGTGTCCTCCTTTTACAAACAATTTACAAACAGGATATCCACAAAAGTTATCCACATATCAACAGAAGTTATCTGTTTTTTCTTACTTATCCACTGTTTTTTTCTTGGCTTGCTTGCTGCGGCTGTTTAGGGTTTTGGCAGCATTTTTCTTTTTCTTCCTTCTTATCTCCTCTTCTCTTTGCTGTCATTTAGGAAGAAAGCAGTGAATATTCCTGTTGTTGTTAAAATTAAACTTTCTTTAATATTCTCTTTACATCCTCCTGAAAGAATAGAAGCAGCAATGATTTGTTTAATAGGAGGAAGATTAGATGAAACAGGTGAAAAAGAAAACGATTCCTTGGATGCTGGCGGCCGGGATGGTCTTAAGTTCGGCTCCGATGATTCCTGAAGCGGCTCCGGCTGCGATGCTGGAGGAGAACTTTGAGGCCTCCGCTTCACTTCCTGCCGGCTGGAAAGTCGTGCAAGGACAGGCTGCTGTGCAAAACGGCAAGCTGACGCTGACGTCGCCTTCTACATCCCAACCGGCGCGCGTGCTTGTTCCGCTTGCGGAAGAAGCCGGCGATTATGTCATTGAAGCCGATATGACGTTTTTGTCGGCTGTGGAGGATTCTCGCTGGGCATCTGTGATGTACCGCGTTCAAGAGGACAACTATCCGTATTACCAATTTGCAGTCCGCCGCAATGCCGCAGCCATGAACGGCTTGGAGTTTGCTATGCGCAATCAGAACAATCAATGGGAGGTGCTTGATAAAACGTTTTATTCCGAGCCGTTTGCCTTTCAACAGACATACCGTTTAAAAATTGTCGCAAAAGGCAGCCGCGTGCAGCAATATGTCAACGGTCAGCTGGTGATTGATACGGATATGGCTTCCGCTTACCAAAAGGGCAGTATTGGCTTTCAAGCGGCCGGAACGACGGTGCAGTTCGACAATGTGCGCGTGACTTCCCAGGAGGCTGAATTGCCGCCGCTTGCGCAATCCGGCGCCTTCCTGCCTAAGGAGGCGGAGACGAATATTTTAAATGCGCCGACGATTTTATCCTCCGCTGCCACGCCGCAAGCGGTCGATTCACTGGCGGGAACCGGCATTTCCTCCATGGTTATGAAGACAAACAGCCGCTTGATGGTCAATGGTACGCCGCTAAAAACTATGCTTGACAAAATGAAAGGAAAAATGATTCCCGTCATTCAATTGGAAGAGAAAGCAGCCGTGCAACCGCTCGCCTCGCTCTTAAAAGAGATGGCGATTCAGGATGTGCATCTGGCTTCCTCGGATCCGGCGCTCATCGACCAAGTCAAACAGGAGATTCCCTCCGCAAGAGGCGCAGTCATATATGACCGCCAATCGCTGAATAAGCATGACATCAGCCGTTTTATTCGGGAGATTCACAAGCACAACGCAAAAGTGGCGATTCTTCCGCAAAAGCTGCTTTCGGCCGATCTCGTTCACACCTTCCATAGCCGCACCGTGTCCGTTTGGGGAGTGGCAGGTCCGCAGGAAGCGGATGCCCATCAGCTGATTCACGCGGGGGTCGATGGCATCATCGCACAAGAGACAGCGCCTGTCGTGAAAGCGTTCAGCCAATATCCGAAAAATACGCTCGTCCAGCGGCCGATTGTCGCCGCTCATCGCGGAATTCCTTCTCTTGCCCCGGAAAACACGATGGCCGGCTATCAGAAAGCCTATGAACTGGGCGCTGATTTAATTGAGACGGATCTGCAGCGCACAAAGGACGGCCAATTAGTCATCATGCATGATGCTTCTGTTGATCGGACAACGAACGGCACGGGAAAGGTGTCCGAAATGACGTTTGAAGAAATACGCCAGCTTGATGCCGGCATCAAGTTCGGTCCCGAGTTTGCCGGAGAGAAAGTGCCTTCTTTCCGCGAATATTTGCAAGCCTTTAAAGGAACAGACGCCGTTCTGCTCGTGGAACTGAAAGCTGCGGGAATCGAAGAGCAAACCATCAAGGAGATTGAAGAAGAAGGCATGACCGATCAAGTGCTGATCCAAAGCTTCGATTTTGACAGCGTGAAAAAATCGGATGCCCTCAAGCCGGAAATCGGCACGGGCTTCCTGTACTCATCATCTCCCGCAGGTTCAGCGGACGCCCGCTTGAAAAATGCCCGGCAAATGCTCAATAGCGCTGCCCGCATGAATGCAACGCTTAACTCCAGCTACGGCAGCTTGTCACAGGAATTCATCACCTATATGCGCCAGCGGGGAATGATCAACCTGCATTGGACGTTCCGCAAAGAAGAGGCGCTCAAAGAACAGATGCTTAAAGGGATGATCGGACCGATCACGGACTATACGCAATGGCTCAACGCCGCCCCCGTCCGCTTGGAAACGCCGATTAAGAAGCGCAATTTAAAAGTCGGAGCGAAAGCGCAGATTCAAGCCAAGGCATTTGTAAACTACCGCACACAGAAAAAAGAGACGATTGAAACAAGCTTATATGCGCCGGACAATCAGCAGGTAGTCGCAATTGAAGGAAACACCATTGAAGCGATCGCTCCCGGAACAGCCCAAGTATTTGTGCAACATACCTTTCACATGCTGGGACAAGAGTGGCGTTTAGTGTCTGAACCGATTGAAATCACGGTTAAATAAACGTACAGAGACTGGTCTGCCAAGGCCAGTCCTCTTTATTTAATGAAAGGTAATGATTTCTCCTTAAAGTTATCCACATATCCACAAGAGCTATCCACATCTTGTAGGCGAATATTAGTTCTCCACCATATATTCTGCTTCCTTTCGACAGTATTCACAGGCTGTGGACATTTTTTCTTCCTCTTTCAGCTTGCGCAGCACTGGAAAGGTCTCGTACTCGTCAACAATGACATCCAGCGCTAGTTCAACATGGTCATTACAGCAATAAATCATGCAGCCAACCTCCTTTATACATCCTTTATCTTGCATGTAAGCTGTTCTAACATAGCCTACAGTGGGAAAATATAATGCCCCGTTCGTTCAGGCCAGCACAAGGTCGGTCACAAAGACGCAGCAGGTCGTTGCAAAGACGGCCTTCGTTCTTCTTTTCAACAGCGGAAGCCCGCTGATTAAAGCTTCACTTTGTTTTTACATTTTACCATAGGAAAACGCAGAAAAGCATATCCGCTTTTCTGCGTTTTCTTGCTTACAGCATGCCCTCGGAGGACAATGTCATCGTTGTCTTTTGTTTTTGCCCGTCGCGATAGAAGATAACCTCCACTTTGTCGCCGATCTTTTTGTGCGTGTACATGTATTTGCGGAGAGCCAAAATGTCGGTGATTTTCTCATTGTCCAACTGAACAATGACATCCAGCTCCTGCAAGCCGGCTTTAGATGCAGGTGTGCCCGGCATAACGGCTTCAATCATCGCACCATCCTTCACATTTGCCGGCAGCTTCAATGTCTCCTGCTGGTGGTAAGCCGGGATTTCATTGACGTTTCTTAGCGTCACGCCCATGGCCGGACGCTTCACCTTGCCATATTTCTCAAGGTTGCCGATAATCGGCTCGGCATAATTGATCGGAATCGACAAGCCGATGCCCTCGATCGATTGTTCAGCAATCTTCATGGAATTGATGCCGATCACTTGGCCTGAGATATTCACGAGCGCTCCCCCGCTGTTTCCCGGGTTAATGGCCGCATCTGTCTGCAGAACCTCCGCCTGCCAATCGACCATCCCGTCTTTATTAATATCTACCGGCACCGCTCGTTCCAGCCCGGAAATAACCCCCTGTGTCACGGAGCCGGAAAACTCAAGTCCCAGCGGGTTGCCGATGGCAATAACCGGCTCACCGGCTTTCAGCGCGTCAGAATCGCCGAACTCCGCGACATCAGTGATTTTGCTGCTGTCAACTTCCACAACGGCCAAGTCTGTCCACATATCCCCGCCGCGCACCTTTGCCGGTATCTTCGTGCCGTCCGCAAGCGATACTTCCAGCTGCTGAGCGCCCTCCACTACGTGATAGTTGGTGACGATATACGCTTTATCACCTGTTTTTTTATAAATAACGCCTGATCCAGTTCCAGCTGGCTGGGCGGCTTCTCCTTCCCAAAAGCTGCCGGACTGAATATTGGTGATGCCCACGACCGTGTTCTTCGCTTTATTCACCGCTTTCGTGACATCGGTGGTAATATCAAGAGAAACCTTCTTCCCTACCGGCTTTTGATTTTGCTCGACTTCCACTTGATTTCCGGCTGCGGGAAGCAAATTATAATCAGCGAGTTTTGGCAAAGCAATGAGAACCAGCAATGCGCCCACGATTAATCCAACTAAGCTTGATAAAAAGTAACCGCTTTTTTTCGAGCTGCGCTGCTGGCGTCCGGTTCTGTCTTCATCGTAATAGCCCAAACTGTTTCATCCTTTCCTCTTTGTCCTGAATTATTTTCTCCATTTTTTTAAAATTATAACGCTTCCTTTGCAAAATTCAATTTATATGCAAAGGAGGAACATACTTTCATCTTACGCCGCCGGGACAGATGCCGTCAAAAAAACCGCTCTACGAAAGACAAAATCTTTCATAAAGCGGCCTGCCTGCTTACACTTCCGTTAAAATGGTTGGCGTTTTCGGGTCGGTGTCATACAGCTCAAATTGCTCGCCTACAGGCATGTCCTTCCCTTGAAGCGTTTGTGCTACGCTCATTCTCGCCAAATCCTTCATATTGTTGTCCTGGCTTAAGTGAGCCAAGTAAATGCGCTTCGTCCGGTCACCGATGACATCGCACATCGCCAGCGCGGCGTCTTCATTGGACACATGGCCGTAATCTCCGAGAATTCGGCGTTTAATATTCCATGGATACCGTCCCATGCGCAGCATCTGCACGTCATGATTGCTTTCAAATACATAGGCATCAGCATTTCTGATAATGCCCTTGACCCGATCACTGACATAGCCGGTGTCGGTAATCAAGACCAGCTTCTTGCCTTCATGATGGAACACATAAAACATCGGTTCAGCCGCATCATGGGAGACGCCGAACGATTCAATGTCCAAGCCATTGAAGCTTTGAACGGTCTCCATATCAAATATAAACTTCTGCTCCCCGTCCACATTGCCGATGTGTTTGTCCATCGCTCGCCATGTTTTTTCATTGGCATAAATCGGCAGCTTGTACTTTCTGGCTAACACACCGAGGCCTTTAATGTGGTCACTGTGCTCATGGGTCACTAGAATGCCTGATAGGTTTTTGATGTCCCGGTTGATGGAAACAAACAGCGCCTCCATTTGTTTGCCGCTCAAGCCGGCATCCACTAAGAACGCTTGTCCGTTTGCTTCCACATAAAACGCATTTCCCGTGCTTCCGCTGGCCAGCACACTAAAATGCATCGTCATTTTGTTCACTCCACTTGCTGTTAACTGTCTTTTTCTTCTTGATAAATTGAGCCGTCAAAGGCATTCACATACAGCTTCTCCACCTTGTCGCCTTTCTTAATCCGAATATACCAAGTCGGCGAAAGCACTTGCGATTCTGTCAGCTGCACGACGGTATAATAGCCAAGCTCAACCTTGGAAATAGTGCTGTTCGGCTTGATGAGACCGTTCTTATAAAGAGTCTGGATGGCCTGAAAAGCCGGAAGTACTTCCTCCTTTTGGCTGTTCTCTTCAATGTCCTCAAGCAGCGTTTGCTCATAGCCAATGATGTCCCCTTCACTGTTCAGCTTAATTTCCAGCTTACCGCTTTTATTTTCAAACAGCTTCTTATCATTATGCTGCTGATAAAAGATCGCCTTTGTTTTCTTCTCATTCATATTGGAATATTGGTACTTACTTCCGTAATTCACTCGGCTTTGAACGAAAGCCTTGATGCCTTCCACCTTCTTTTCACCAAGCTTGACAGGCTCTGTCAAGGTGCTATCAATTACGGTTTTTTCCCTCTCCAGCTTCATATCCTGATCGGGGTATTCTTCCAGATCCTTTTTGGAAAAGGTTTTGGTTTTGGCGGTGATGATCGGCTTCTCGCCGGCATCATCGGGCAGCTCCCCGTATTTAATATTGTAGGTCTTCAGCTTATTCTCTATCGGCTCTTCTTTCACGACTGTCATTTGACTCTCATTGTAATTATTAAAAAGCATCGTCAGCAGGAAAATGTCCAGCACTAGAAACACAGCAATGAATATTGTTTTCGTTTTACTCCAATCCATCGGCATTCCCCCCCGTCAGACTTTCCTGCGGAACTTGCTTCCATTGCCCGCCGTATTTATAGAACCAGCCAGGCTCGAGCACGATAATTTTTGAAGTCTGCGGATCATGCTGTAAATAATAGCCTACAGCCATATCCTCCAATAATTTCGGATTGAAGTTCTTTTGCTGTTTCACTTGATTCAAGGCTGTTAAACCATCCGCCAGCTCCAATTTCTCTTCTTCAGACGGCAAAGATATATCCAGAGTGAAGTAAGGACGGGTATATTGATAGATTTGTTCTTTTCCCCAAATTTGCTCAATCTTAGCCATTCCCTGATCATTAAATACCGGCTTCCCTTTAATAAATAAACGATACCCGATTTTAGAAGAGCCCGGTTCCGCTTCGAACAAGCGGTATTGATCTGTCCAGCCGCTATGCTCGTTGACGAAGTTGATGCTCTTGTCAATCAGCTGCTGCAATGTTCCATTCTGTGTGCTGTCCGGCTCTCTTGCCGGGTTCACATAGAAAATCTTATTGGTATCATAATAGACCCGCATTAAGCTGGATCCATCTGTATACTCTTCACTGTTTGTTTTGGATCCTTTCTTTACAAAGCTCGGATCCGTAAACAGCGCATCTTTAAATTTCTCTGCTTCGATATAATCAGGGTAGTACTTGTAACGATGCAGCACGGGATTTTCTAATGGCAGGAACAGCTTGCCGGTGCCACCCAGCTTTCGCGGCACATACTCTCCCCATTTGAAAGCATTATCCATGAAGCTCTTTTTGAATGATGGCAGCGTAGGAGCAACCGCCTGGCTTGCAAAAATAAGACGCTCCTTCGTGGATACGAAATAGACGGTCGCTTTCTTTTCCCGCATGTTGACTTGACTGACAACGATCCGGTCGAAAACAGCATTTGGCACTTTGGAATGGCTGAAATTCAAGATCATATTCATCGTGCTGAAGGGAATGAAGGAAGGAAACACCAATTCCGTACGATTGCTGCCGTGAAGGACTTGATCAAATTCCTTTTCATTTAAGGTTTTGGATATATTTTTCGGCTCGTAAAATGTCCAGTTTCCTAGCTCCTTCATGACGTCATTCGTATGCTTTTCACCTGTGGTGCCAAAGTGAGTCCCAATTCCATGAAACAGCAATTTCGTTGGTTTAATCAAATCGGCTGCTTCTCTCGTTTCACTGATGGAGACCTCATGAATGTAATCCTCATCTCTCGTTTCGTAATGCGGCTGATAATTCCAAATGCTCAGCGTCAAAATAATACTCGTGAGCACAAGCACAGCTAAAGCGAGCGATTTAAATTTTTCGTAGCTCATGACCAATCATCCTCTTGTGAATGCTCGTATGGAAGTGTAAAGAATATTGTTGTTCCCTTCCCTTCTACACTTGTTGCCCATATGCTGCCGCCATGAGCCGTGATTATTTCTTTCGCAATGGCCAAACCGAGACCTGTTCCGCCCATTTTCCGTGTTCGAGCCCGATCGACTCGATAGAAACGTTCAAAAACCCGTTCAAGATTCTTCTTCGGAATGCCCATCCCTTGGTCACGGACGCTGACGACAATGGAATTGCTCTGTTCCTCCACTGTAAATGTCAGCCGTCCTCCTTGAGGAGAATATTTAAGCGCGTTGGAAATAATATTGTCCAGCACCTGCGTCAGCTTATCTGTGTCTATCTCGACATAAATCGGATAATCGGGCAAGGTGCGCTTAAAGGTGATATCTTGAGATTTCGTCATTTCAAAGCGGTCAATAATCCGATTGAAAAATCTAGTAAAGTTGACTTCTTTTTTCGCTAATTGAAAATCGCGGCTATCGAACTTCGTTAGCTGCAGCAAATCATTCACTAATCGGATCATCCGCTCGGTCTCTGTCTGCGTGACCTCCAGAAAATGCGGTGCGATATCTTTATCTTGCCATGCTCCTTCTGCTAACGCCTCCAAATAGCTTCGCATGGTCGTTAGCGGCGTGCGCAATTCATGCGAAACATTGGCCACAAACTCGCGGCGGTCCGCTTCAATTTTTTCCTGCTCGGTAATATCGTGAAGAACCGTAATCAGACCATTCACGAAGCCTGTTTCCTTCTGGATAACAGAGAAATTAGCTCGTAAAATATAGGGGTTTTCCTCATTGCTGTAATCTAAAATCACCGAATCCTGTTCATTCAGCAGATCGTCAAATGAATAGTCCTCCTCCAGTCCTAGCAGTGAAGTAATCGGACGCGAAATCACTGTTTCACGTGTAACATTCAATAGCTTAGCTGCCGGCTCATTGATCAGAATGACTCGGCCTTTCCGGTCAGTGGCAATGACGCCGTCAGTCATATAGGAAAGAACGGATGACAGCTTTCGTCTTTCCCCTTCCGTTGTCGCCTGGGCTTCCTGGAGCCGTTTCGTTAAATTATTAAATGTAACGGCTAATTCACCAATTTCATCTCGCCCGTAAACCTTTACTTTACGGGAAAAGTTTCCCTTTCCGAGCGCTACAGCTTGACGGCGCATATCCGAAATGGGACGGGTAATTGTCCGGGCTAGCAGCACCCCTAAGATGGCGGTAAGTCCCAGTGCCAGAGCGGTGGCGGAAAAGAGAATTTGGTTAATTTCATCCATTTGGCCAAAAACGCTTTCGACTTTTCCGACTAAATAGACGGCCCCTATCACTTCTCTATTGGATATAATCGGAGAGGTATATGCCCAAATCCGCTTATTCGTCTGGCGGTCGATCAGAATATGATCTTCTTCCGCTCCGACTGACAGCGTTCTTTTCACGGAGATGTCCGGCATTCTTTGTCCGAGCATTCCTTGCTTATTCGGATCGGATGTTCCGATGATGCGGCTGCGATGGTCGACAACCCGCACTTCCGCAATATCAGGAGCAGCAAAATCTTCCATTATCTTTTGAATATCCTGCTCCAGCGTCGGGGTTTCATCCGTCCGCTCTTTCAGCATTTCTTCTCTTAAATTGTATTCCAGCAAATTCACCCGCTGCTGCAAGGAGCTTTTAAAGTTGTTTACAAACTTTTCTTCTAATTCTTTCACAAAATACACGCCAATAATTTGCATAGCAAATAAAATAAGCAGTACATAAATTAATACAAACTTCAGTTGTATCGAACGGAAAAAACCAACTCTTTTCATTTGCTTTACTCCTGTTCAGGATTACGCAGGTAGTAGCCAACCCCTCTTCTCGTCACGATCCATGACGGGTGGCTTGGATTATCCTCAATCTTCTCGCGCAGGCGGCGAACCGTCACATCAACTGTACGGACATCGCCATAATAGTCATAGCCCCATACAGTCTGCAATAAATGCTCTCTTGTCATGACCTGTCCGATATGTTTCGCCAGATAATGGAGCAGTTCAAATTCCCTGTGCGTCAACTCAATGGTCTCGCCGCGCTTGGAGACGATATATGCATCCGGATGAATCGTCAGTGTGCCCACCGTAATTTCATTCGTCTCCTCCTCTTCCGCTGCTTGAGCGGGAGGCGCTTGGTGGCGGCGCAGATTCGCCTTCACACGCGCGATCAGCTCCCGCGTGCTGAATGGCTTTGTCACATAATCATCCGCCCCCAGCTCCAGGCCAAGCACTTTATCAATCTCGGAGTCTTTTGCTGTCAGCATGACGATTGGCATCTCATGTTTCTTCCTTACTTCCCGGCATACCTCCATGCCGTCTCGACCCGGAAGCATAATATCCAGCAAAATCAAATCCGGCTGAACCTCTTCCACCATCTCCACGGCCTGATCTCCATCATAAGCACAATGGACCTCGTAGCCTTCTTTCTTTAAGTTAAACTGCAGAATATCCGCAATGGGTCTCTCATCATCTACAACTAATATTTTTTTTTGCATTATGCTCTCCTCATTTCTTCAATCTAAAAGACTTATGAAAATAAGCGAAAAATTTGATCTCTTTATTCTATCATATGAACGAAAGAAACGGCCTTCCCCTTCAAGAAAATACAGTTTCTTCCACAAGTAATCTAATTAAAACAAGCCGATTGCAAAGACAAACGGCTAACCATACAATTATTTACTTCCCTATCACTTTAACATAAAAGAACGGCTTTTTCATCTTTTATCACTAAGAAAACTATTTCTTAGGAAATAATCATTTATAGCTGAAGCGGCGTGATTCTTCAACTTATCGCCATAAAAAAAGCACTGCGAGAGTAGTCATCATCGCAATGCTTCTTCAATGGCTCAGGACGGAATCGAACCGCCGACACATGGATTTTCAGTCCATTGCTCTACCGACTGAGCTACTGAGCCGATTCAATTATTAAAAAATAGAGCGGCCAATCAAGAGAAGTCTCTCAAATAGTTGGCCGGAAAAATGGATTCATCATTATAAACGGTTTAACATAAAATGGCGGTCCGGACGGGACTCGAACCCGCGACCTCCTGCGTGACAGGCAGGCATTCTAACCAACTGAACTACCGGACCGTAAAGAAATATTACTTAATAGAATATAAGAGAATGGTGACCCGTACGGGATTCGAACCCGTGTTACCGCCGTGAAAGGGCGGTGTCTTAACCACTTGACCAACGGGCCATTCTTTCCTGATGATGACCTGGCAGCTGCCAGACACTTCATTCACTTAAGCTGATGGCTAAGCTCTTTGTTTTTTATTAGCAACGTTGATAATATTATCATAGGGTTTAATTGCTGACAATAGGTTTTTGAAAAAATTTGTCGAAAAAATGCTTTTTTTATTTCCAAGGCTCTGTTCTTCTATTACTTGGGATCTTGATGCTTCTCATTTTCCCTAAACATCTCAAGGTAAAATTCTTCTCCAAACAGTGGAGATTCACTATTGAAGAAAAGAACAAAGGCTGATATCACAACGTCAGCCGGCATCATGCGAACCCGAACGAATTGGTCACTTAGGCGCCTTGATCCTCCTCTCAGGCTTTTAGTACCTGCTCCATTCTTAAAGCCGGATTCTTACGGCCGTTTTCTGACCGCCTGATCCCTTTCCCTCTTCGGGCAGCAAAGACCTCGTTCTCATAAAATAAAAAAAGAGACGGTACAGAAAAGTCTTCCTTCTGTACTGTCCCTTTTTTCTTAACTTACCCGTGAGCCCAGACACTGCGGACTACATTCGTTTGGCTGCGGTCCGGTCCTACAGAGAAGGTGGACAACGGGATCCCCGTTAATTGCGACACTCTCTCGATATAGTGGCGGGCGTTCGCTGGAAGTTCATTCAGTGTCCGGCAGCCGGTTATATCTTCGGACCAGCCCGGAAGTTCTTCATAGATCGGAGTGCATTCCGCTAAAATGTTCAAATTAGCCGGATATTCTTCAATTACTTGATCTTTGTAGCGGTAAGCGACACAAATTTTGACCGTGTCAATGCCGGTTAACACATCAACCGAGTTAAGTGACAGATCCGTTAATCCGCTGACGCGGCGCGCATGGCGCACCACAACGCTGTCAAACCAGCCCACGCGGCGCGGACGGCCTGTCGTCGTGCCATACTCTCGTCCTACTTCGCGGATTTGATCGCCGATTTCGTCATGCAGCTCTGTCGGAAAAGGCCCGTCCCCTACGCGGCTCGTGTAAGCTTTCGCTACGCCCACTACATGGCTGATCTTCGTCGGTCCGACACCGGAGCCGATTGTCACACCGCCAGCCACCGGGTTTGAAGAGGTAACAAACGGATAAGTACCTTGATCAATATCAAGCATCACGCCTTGAGCCCCTTCAAATAACACGCGGCGTCCTTCATCCAGTGCATCATTTAATACGACAGAAATGTCGCATACATATTGTTTCACTTGCTGGCCATATTCATAATATTCCTCAAGGATGTCCTCCAGCTTGAAGCCTTCCGTTTCATAGAAGCGCTCAAGCAAACGGTTCTTCTCTTCTAAATTGCGTCTCAGCTTTTCTTCAAACGCTTTGCGGTCGAGCAGGTCAGCCATGCGGATACCGATTCGCGCAGCTTTGTCCATATAAGCCGGCCCGATTCCTTTTTTCGTTGTGCCGATCTTATTGTCGCCTTTGCGCGCTTCTTCCACTTCGTCAATTTTCAAATGGTAAGGAAGAATAACGTGGGCGCGATTGCTGATGCGCAAATTATCCGTGGAAACACCGCGGTCATGCAAATACTTCAGCTCTTGAATCAGCGCTTTCGGATCCACGACCATTCCGTTTCCAATGACGCAAATTTTATCCTTATAAAAGATGCCTGATGGAATTAAATGGAGCTTGTATGTAACGTTGTTAAACTTGATGGTGTGGCCGGCATTGTTTCCGCCTTGATAACGGGATACTACTTCTGCATTTTCTGAAAGGAAATCGGTAATTTTTCCTTTTCCTTCGTCTCCCCATTGTGTTCCGACAACTACTACTGATGACATGTATAAGCACCTCCGGAGGGTCCGTAAATTTCTATTTTCTGTATGAAGCATATTTATTTTAACAGGTTCAAATAAAGAAAGTCAAACAGAAAACACGAACATTTCATATCTAATTAAATTATTCATTCGTATAAACTGCCCCATCAGGCAAAGATAGCTTTCTTTTTCCTCCGCTGATGGTTCTTTAAACGAACCGGCCCACCTTATATACGGGATGAAAATAAAAAAAACCGGCAATTCCATCATCCATTGCCAGTTTTCATTCACTGTTATCCCGTTTCATCAAAGCGCCGCTCCAAGTTGACAAATTTGTTGTACTCCTTTACAAACGCCAGCTGTACGGTGCCAACAGGACCATTCCGCTGCTTCGCGATAATGATTTCTATTATGTTTTTATTCTCTGATTCTTTGTCGTAGTAATCATCACGGTACAAGAAGGCCACAATGTCGGCATCTTGCTCAATCGAACCGGATTCCCGAATATCTGACATCATCGGCCGCTTATCCTGCCGCTGCTCTACGCCGCGGGACAGCTGTGATAATGCGATCACGGGCACCTCCAGTTCTCTGGCCAGCGCTTTTAAGGAACGGGAGATTTCAGATACCTCCTGCTGACGATTCTCTCCCGAACGGCCGCTTCCTTGAATCAGCTGCAAGTAATCTATGAGAATCATGCCCAGGCCATGCTCTTGCTTCAAACGGCGGCATTTGGAGCGAATCTCTCCAATGCGGACTCCCGGTGTATCATCGATATAAATCCCCGAATTGGATAAGCTCCCCATCGCCATGGTCAGCTTGCGCCAATCCTCATCGGTTAATGAGCCGGTCCGCAAATTTTGCGCATTGATATTGCCCTCAGCACACAGCATCCGCATCACGAGCTGCTCCGCCCCCATCTCAAGGCTGAAAATCGCCACGTTTTCATTAGTTTTGGTCGCAACGTTCTGGGCGATATTTAAGGCAAAAGCGGTTTTACCGACAGACGGACGGGCGGCGACGATAATTAAATCATTGCGCTGAAATCCCGCTGTCATTCTGTCCAGCTCGGCAAACCCAGTGGGAATCCCCGTGACGTCGCCCTTGCGGTTATGCAAAAGCTCGATGTTATCATACGTGCGGACAAGAACGTCTTTAATTGTATGAAAAGCGCTCGTATTTTTTCTTTGGGCAACTTCCATAATGCTTTTTTCCGCTTCACTGAGCAAAGCGTCCACTTCGTCTTCCCGGCTATAGCCTTCTTGAGCAATATGGGTCGCCGTCCGAATCAACCGGCGCAAAAGCGACTTTTCCTCCACAATGCGGGCATAATATTCGATGTTCGCCGCTGTAGGGGTCGATTCAGCCAGCTCCGTCAAATAAGATACGCCGCCCACATCCTCCAGCTCTTTAACAGCTGCAAGCTCCTCCGTCACAGTCACTACATCGACCGCTTCACCGTGATCGTTCAGCTTCAGCATCGTATTATATATTTTTTGATGGGCGCTGCGGTAAAAGTCTTCCGGTATTAAAATTTCCGAAGCAACAGTTAAAGCCGACGGCTCCAAGAAGATCGCTCCCAGCACCGCTTGCTCGGCCTCTATACTCTGCGGCGGAATCCGATCCGTCAATACATCGCTCATCGCTTACATCTCCTTAAAGAAGGATGGGCTTACTCCCTTCCGTCACAATCTATTTGATAAAAAAATGTGACCAGAATCCTCCGATCACATTTTTCAACCTTATTATTTTAGCATGAAATCAATTATTTTTCTTCCGTTACATGAACTTTTAATGTGGCAAATACTTCATTATGAAGTTTGACTGGAACGTTTGTATAACCAAGGGCGCGAATGCCTTCCGGAAGCTCCATTTTGCGCTTGTCAATTTTAATGTCATGCGTTTTCTTCAGCTCTTCCGCAATTTGCTTCGTCGTAACGGAACCGAATAAACGGCCGCCCTCTCCCGCTTTCGTTTTAATTTCGACTTCCAGGCTTTCCAACACCTCTTTGAGCTTCTTAGCCTCTTCAAGCTCTTGCTTCGCGATTTCAGCTTCTTTGCGCTTTTGAGCTTCTAATGTTTTTTTGTTGCCGGCTGTCGCTTCTACAGCCAGACCATTTTTGATAAGGAAGTTATTCGCATAGCCATCAGCCACGTTTTTCACTTCACCTTTTTTTCCTTTTCCTTTTACGTCTTGTAAAAAAATCACTTTCATTCTTCGCTGCCTCCTTCAAAAACTTCATCAATCGCTTTCTGTAGCTGAAGCTCGGCTTCTTCGATGCTTTGTTCCTTCAGCTGGGTTGCGGCATTCGTTAAATGGCCGCCTCCGTTTAATTGTTCCATGATAATTTGGACATTGACTTCGCCAAGCGAGCGTGCACTAATTCCAATTATATCTTGTGACCGTCTTCCAATCACGAAAGATGCTTGTACCCCTTCCATCGAAAGCAGCGTGTCTGCGGCTTGAGCCACCAGCACGGAATTGTACACATTGTCCTCATGACCTTTGGCAATCGCAATGCCTTCCCGGTAGAAATAAACATTCTCTATTAAATGGGCCCGTTTAATATACGTATCCAGATCTTCCTTTAGAAATTTCTGAACGAGCACTGTATCCGCGCCATGAGCCCGCAAATAGGATGCCGCATCAAATGTTCGCGATCCTGTTCGCAAGGAAAAGCTTTTCGTATCGACAATGATCCCGGCAAGCAGCGCAGTCGCCTCCAGCATATTGATTTTCTTGGTTTTCGGCTGATACTCAAGCAATTCCGTAATCAGTTCCGCAGTTGAGGAAGCATAAGGTTCCATATAGACCAATAGCGGATTCTTAATGAATTCTTCACCGCGGCGGTGATGATCAATCACCACCACCTTCTCCGCCTTATTAAGAAGCTTCTCCTCGATCACAAGGGAAGGTTTATGCGTGTCGACGACGACAAGCAGTGTATCCTCTGTCGCGATATCCAGCGCCTCTTCCGGCGAAATAATCCGCGAATACAGCTCCGGGTTTTTCTGAGTTTCCGCCATCAAACGCTTGGCAGATGTGTCAATTTCAGAGAAATCCAGCACGACATAGCCCTCGCGATCATTCATTTCCGCTACGCGCCGAATGCCCATGGCAGCGCCAATGGCATCCATATCGGGATTTTTATGGCCCATTACAATGACTTTATCGCTCTCGATGACCAGCTCCTTCAGCGCGTGGGAAATGACGCGAGCCCGCACTCGGGTTCTCTTCTCCATCGGATTGGTCTTGCCGCCGTAAAACTTCACCTTGCCGTTTAATTGTTTCAGCGCAGCTTGATCGCCGCCTCTTCCGAGAGCCAGATCCAAGCTGGATTGAGCCAAGTTTCCGATGTCCGGCAGCGGCAGATCGCCTTGCCCGATTCCAATGCTTAACGTGAGAGAAGCCGCTTGCTTGGCTGTTTTTTCTCTGACTTCATCCAAGATGGCGAATTTGTTTCCTTCCAGGTTGTGCAATATTTTTTCATTAAGCACAGCAAAAAAGCGCTCGGAAGAAATCCGTTTTAAGAAAATGCCGTATTCTTTCGCCCAATTGTTTAAAATGGACGTCACCAGACTGTTTAGATGGCTGCGCGTCTGGTCATCCATTCCCCGCGTCAAGTCATCATAATTATCCAAATAGATAATTGCCAGCACGGTCCGCTCTTCCTGATATCTTCTTTCCAGCTGCTTCTGCTCCGTTACATCAAGAAAATACAGCAATCTTTCCTCGGGTCTAATATGCACCTTAAATTCCCGGTCATCTATTTGAATAATGTCTTCTTTTTCATTTTTGATGATCGGAATAATCGCTTCGGCTAGCTCGTACAAGGACTCTCCCGCCAAGGTTTCCTTTTGAAAGGTAGAAGAAAGATAAGAGTTGGCCCATTCTATGTAATAGTCATCGTTATAAAGAAGAATCCCAATTGGCATTTCCATTAAGGCTTCTTCTCCTACCCGCTTCAGCCGATGAGATAATGTCGTAACGTACTGCTCAATTTCTCCGTGAATGTTCTTCTCTGTCTGCAGCAGCAGAACGAACAGACTAGCTCCTGCTACGAGTCCAACGCCCGCCGCCATCCAGTTATAAAAAGCTAAAACGGCGAGGATAAGACCAAACACCAGCATAAATCCATACAGCAGAAATTGAATCTTCCGCCTACTATAGTAAGAAAGCATCATTTCAGCTCCTAAAAATAAAAATCACTCGTATCATTTTGACTTCTGTTGAAGGTGCTGCCGCAAATTAAACCCTAAGTCAATTATACCTAATAATCTCACAAGATAAAGAAGCGGAAGGAAGAGAAATGAAAAAACCGTAAATAGAATCGGTAAGACTTTCGGCCAATTCTTCCTGTAGGCGAAAAAGAATAAAAAAGACAATCCGTGAATCACTAAACAGAACTGCAGCATAAACATCAAATTAACATGGGCCGAGTACCATAGCGTCCCCTTTTCCGGAGCGGCCGCAAAGCTTGCCAGCAATAGAGCTAAGTAATACCACAGAATGCTTTTTGGCATTTTCCACTCCCGAAATGGCTGAAAATGCGGCACATTTATCTTCAGCTTCTTTAAGATAGGAAAATGGACTGTTATAAAAAGAAAAACCGCTCCAAACGCAAGCAGCACGAAAAAACTCGGCATTAAGGCATACAGAAAGTCAAAGCCTTCCTGCATTTGCTTAATGGAATCATCCGAAAGCGGCTGGCCGACGCTATCCATCATCTTCACGGACTCTTGGAAGGAGTTCCGAAAGGCTTGATCCATTTCCTTGGCGATATTTACCCCCGCCAGCTTGATCACCATAACGTATAAAATTACCATATTCAACAAAAAGATTAAACCTCCTGCCATGAATATGGAAAATTTATCTTGTTTTTTCTGAATCATCGTGCCTATCACTAGGCCTGTAATCCCGAAACTGAATGCGAGCGGCACTGCCCCCGCTCCTCCTGCCAGCGCTGCCGCCAATACACTGGCCGCTCCGAAGATTAAGGAAGCCTGAATCGAATATTTTGCGCTAAACACGAAAAAAGGGAGGATCAAAAACAGGCTGGTTATAACCGATAGAACAGGGAGATACAGCGTTGCCACCAGCAGCAGAACAAAGATCCCTAAAAGCAAAACTCCTTCTTTTACAATGGTTTTCTTATCCACTCAAACACCTCATTACTCCTTTTCATACACACTTTCCAGTCAGCATCATGGGCAAATGGAAAGCAAATACCGACTTTTTTAGTATTCTTTATCCATCCCATTTTATCTTCCTTTGCTCTTTCCTTCAACTTTTCAACTTTTTTCTGGACCAAAAAAGCCCCTTTCTGTAATAAAAGACGGGGCCATTCATCTTGGCTATGACATTATCTCTCCTGATTTTGCTCTTGAGCCTCGCTTTGTTCACATTCTTGGTTTGGATCCTGATCTTGATCTTGGATTTGCTTTTGATCCAGTTCCTGATCTTGACTTTGAACTTGCTCTTGATCCAATTTCTGATCCCGGTCTGGCGTTTCGTCTTGGTCTAATTCTTGACTTGGGCTTTGATCTATTTCTAATTCTTGATCTTGGCTGTCCTCTGCATCACGGTTTGGATCTTGAAACTGAAAACGCTGAATGGATTGCTGCAGCTCTTGATTCAATTGATTCAGCTTGTCCGCCGCAACGGTAACAGACTGTACGGTTTTCAGCTGTTCATCCGTATGGCTGCTCACTTCTTCGCAAGCAGCTGCCGATTGCTCGGACAGTTCTGTCATGTAATAGACTAAATTGAGAAGCTCATCCTTGCTGGCTGTTACTTGCTGCATATCATAGTAAACAGACGAGATTGATTCTTTCATTTTATGCATGAGTGCCGAGTTTTCTTTGAAAATTTCATTCGCTTGATCAACCGCTTTCGTCTGCTCATCAAAGTTTTCTCTCGTTTGGAAGATGTGGTTAATCGCTTTTCTTGAACCCGCTTGAATGTTTTCAATCATTTCTTGTATCTCCTTGGCCGCAAAGCTCGATTGCTCGGCAAGCTTGCGTACTTCTTGAGCCACGACAGAAAACCCTTTTCCATGAGCGCCCGCACGAGCCGCTTCAATACTGGCATTTAACGCAAGCAGATTGGTTTGCGCAGAAATATCGGTGATCGTATGAATGATTTTTTCAATCTGCTGAATTTCACTCCCCAATTCCGTGATCACCTTCTCTGTTGAATCAATAAACTGCTTAGAAGTCGTACTGGATTGCTGCAGCAGCTGAATTTGACTGACCCCCCGCTGATTCGCTTGATCGGCATCAGCAGCAAAGGCGGACATCTTTTCCGTTTTCTCTGACACAGCGTTAATCACATCACTTAAATTCCCCGATTGTTCTTTGGCCGTTCTGGCCCGGTCTGCAGAGCGGGACGATCCGGCGGCAATTTCATTAATCGCGACAAATGTCTGCTCGCTTGAAGCAGCGGAAACCTCTGACATTGTATGCAGTTCATCAATCGATTCTCTAACATTCTGAGCCGATTGCGAAACGACATTGATAATATTGTTCATGCTGTCAATCATATGGTTAAAGCTGTGACCGAGCTGTGCGACTTCATCTTTTCCTTCGACTTCCACTTTCGTGTGCAAATTCCCTTTAGCGACTTCACTGACGGATTCATTCAGCTTCCCAAGCGGTTTCGTTATTTTAGCCGATATGTAATACACGAGCGCCATAATAACCATCAAAACCGTGACGGCTGTCAGCAGCAGAATCTCTCTTATTTCCTTAGAAACCGTCATCAGCGCTTCTTCTTGATAAACAGCTCCGACCCTCCAGCTGGTCCGGTTCACCAGCTGATAGACGAACATCGTTTGCCCCTCTTCATCCCATGAGACGTCACTTTCCTTGTTGGATGCCACTGCCTCCTTAAACAAGGACAGCTTCGCCAGATTGTTCCCCTTTTCTTTCGGATGGACTAGCGCGTCGCCATTTTCAGCCATGATCACTGGATAGCCGTCATACCCGATATTTAAGTCATTAATATGGTTGGTCAAGCTTGTTAAGTTAATATCCGCCCCAATGACGCCAACTAAATCCGCTCCGCTGTAGATGGCTTTGGAAATGGTAATTACATGCTTGCCGGCGTCGTTCTTATACGGTTCACTCCAAACAGTTGACTCCGGCTTCTTGACCGCTGACTGATACCACTGCTGGCTCGTCGGATCATAACGCTCCGGAAGACTGGTGGCAGGCACCATCTTAAATGATTGATCAGGTGCCGCGATATAAACATTTAGCACATCTTTATATAAATTCGTATACTGGTTAAATATTTCTTGCAAATCCCTTTCGGCCAAGCTCTTGCTTTCAGCGGGACCGATTACGGCTTGGCCATAGTTCGTGACCTGGCGGCTTTCCGACAGCAATTGAATACTTTCTTCATACTTTTGCAAAAATTGCTGAACGGAGTGCTCCAGTTCTTTTACAATTCCAGTTGTTTGTTTCATGACATTTTCTTTCGTTTTTTCTTCCGCCTTCCAGCCAGTAAAAAAAATAATTAAGGAAAAAGACATAATTAATAGGATGGAAATAGGTATAATGAACTTCAACTGTATAGATTTCACTCTTTTCCCGCCTTTCAATAGAGTAGTTCTTTTTATTATAGTATTTTTTACCTATTGGAATGTTAAAGCAATGTAAAGGTTTTATTTACTTATATTTACACTAACGTTCAAATTTCACATCAAAATTTACAGAATACAAAAACACCGGTCTTTTGAACCGGCGTTCAGAGTTGGTTCCTGTCGTTTAAAAACGATCAACAGCCTTCATTAATTCCGTACTAAACTCTATCAAACGCTCTGAGAAAATGGATACCGTTTGAATGGCGTGCTGGTGTTCATCAGCAGAAGCACGGATCTCTTCCTTTCGGCGACCGCATGTATAAAGGGAGGCTGAGTTTCAAAAGCATTTATCGCTGGATATACAGCGTCTATTAGCGGTTTCTTCGTCGAAAAGGAAAACGCCAGAAACAAGAGGACGCTTCACTATTAGTTCACTGTCTCTAAACGCCCCAAAGCAGTCACTTAGTCATGGGGAGTTGGGATAAAGCTGCTTCTAAACGCGGTCAAACAAAGGACTGTGTAGCCTAGCCACTTTCATTGAGCGGAAAACACGCTGGTATAAAGGGAATCTGATTCCAGACCGTTCGGCGAAAACAATGGAAACAGCCGTAAAACTCTTGCATAAAGGCGTTATTCAAACAGCTGCGGCAGATGGGGGAAAAGAATTTAACGGTTGCAACGTGTTAGAAAAAGAACTAGGCATCCAAGTGTACTTTGCGGATGCCTATTCTTCTTAGCAGCGTGGAAGAAATGAAAACGGAAATGGTTTACTACGTGAGTTCTTTTTGAAGAAAAACAATTTTGATGAAAACACAACAGATCAGATGAATTAAGCATTCGGGTTCGTCAGTCATCGGCCAAGGAACGCCTTCGTTGGATAACTGCATACGAGACATTTCAGGAAGAACGGCTGCCCTAAATTTGACAAGTAGCCGAATAAAAAAAGACACTCATAATGAGTGTCTTTTCAACAGCTATTATTCTCCAGATACGAACGGAAGAAGAGCCATTTGACGAGCGCGTTTAATTGCGATAGTTAAACGGCGCTGGTATTTAGCGCTTGTTCCTGTTACGCGGCGAGGAAGAATTTTTCCACGTTCAGAGATAAACTTTTTCAAAAGTTCTACATCTTTATAATCGATGTGTGTAATGCCGTTAGCTGTAAAGTAACATACTTTCCGGCGTTTACGTCCGCCTCTGCGTCCACCTGCCATGTTGATTTCCCTCCTTTTATTTCATTAGAATGGAAGATCATCATCTGAAATGTCAATCGGCTGACCGTCATTTGCAAAAGGATCTTCATCCACTCTTGTGTAACCTGAGTTATTGTTATTTCGTTGTTGATTCTGTTGTCCAAACGGAAAATCTTGCCCTTTTTGTCCGCCGCCGTACATTTCTTGATCGCCGCCGCGCTTCTCATAGCTATTGGATGAGGCGTTTTTAGGCTCAAGAAACTGCACGCTTTCCGCCGAAACTTCAGTGACATACACACGCCGGCCATCCTGCGCTTCATAGTTGCGCGTTTGAATGCGTCCATCCACTCCAGCCAGACTGCCTTTTTTCAAGAAATTCGCTACATTTTCAGCTGCTCGCCGCCAAACTACACAGTTAATGAAGTCGGCTTCCCGCTCACCTTGCTGATTGGTAAATGTCCGATTGACAGCCAATGTAAAAGTGGCAACCGCTACGCCATTCGGCGTGTAACGAAGCTCCGGATCTTTAGTTAAACGGCCGACTAAAACGACTCGGTTCATCATCAGAATCAACTCCTTTCTTTTTAAATGTTTCACGTGAAACATTTAAAAAGTAATGTTTATTTCAACGGATTACTTTTCATCTTCACGAACAACGATATGACGGATAATGTCGTCGCTGATCTTAGCTAAACGGTCAAATTCTTGAACCGCTTCAGCTTCTGCATTCGCATGAATCAAATGGTAGAAACCTTCACGGAAGTCGTTGATTTCATACGCTAAACGACGCTTACCCCATTCTTTAGATTCGATGATTTCCGCTCCGTTAGAAGTTAAAATGCTGTCAAAGCGCTCAACAACTGCTTTTTTCGCTTCTTCATCAATGTTTGGGCGGATAATGTACATGAATTCGTACTTTTTCATCTTATTTTCACCTCCTCGTGGACTATACGGCTCTTTTCTTTTTGAAAAGAGCAAGGAGTAACTATTTCATTACTCACAATAAAAGATTATAACATAACCTTTCTTCCAGTACAACTTAAACATTGAATCTGAAATGAACAACGTCTCCGTCTTTCATAAGATACTCTTTGCCTTCCAAGCGGACTTTTCCTGCTTCTTTGGCAGCTGTCATCGAACCAGTAGCCATGAGATCATCGTATGAAACGACTTCCGCACGGATAAAGCCTCTTTCGAAATCTGTATGGATAATACCGGCACATTGTGGCGCTTTCATGCCGTTGCGGAATGTCCAGGCACGAACCTCTTGCACGCCTGCTGTAAAATAAGTAGACAGCCCAAGCAGGGAGTAAGCCGCGCGAATCAATTGATCAAGCCCCGACTCTTCGATGCCGAGTTCTTGCAGAAACATCGCTTTTTCATCTTCATCTAACTCGGCGATTTCTTCTTCAATTTTGGCGCAAATGACAATCACTTCCGCATCATCTGCGGCGGCAAATTCACGCACTTTTTGCACGTATTCATTTTGAGCAGGATCGGCGATATCTTCTTCACCGACATTCGCCACATACAGCATTGGCTTTTTCGTTAACAGATGCAATTGCTTCACGATCTTCTCTTGCTCTTCTGAGAATGTCACCGTACGGGCTGGCTTGTTTTGTTCCAGTGCTGCTTTAAGCTTCGTAAGAACCTCGTTTTCAAGCATGGCCTCTTTATCCTTTTGCTTCGCCAATTTCGCGACGCGGCCGAGACGCTTATCCACTGTTTCCAAATCAGCCAGGATCAGCTCGAGATTAATAACCTCAATATCTTCTATCGGATCCACTTTCCCGGATACATGTGTAATGTTATCATCCGCAAAACAGCGAACGACCTGGCAAATCGCATCGACCTCACGAATATGAGAGAGGAATTTATTTCCCAGCCCCTCCCCTTTGCTTGCTCCTTTTACAATTCCGGCGATATCCGTAAATTCAAAAGCGGTAGGAACGGTTTTCTTTGGCTCCACCATTTCCGTTAATTTATTTAAACGCTCGTCCGGCACCTCTACAATCCCCACATTCGGATCGATCGTACAAAACGGATAATTCGCCGATTCCGCACCTGCTTTTGTAATCGCATTGAATAATGTTGATTTACCAACGTTCGGCAAACCTACAATTCCGGCTGTTAACGCCATTTCGGTCACTCCTCTATTTAAAATCTGTTGATGGATCTCTGTCATTAACCTTTTCCAATTATATGTTTACTCTGGAAAAAAGGCAATTGCCGTCAAGCAAAAGACGATGATCCCGTCTGCTTGCATGAGTAGCGGGGATGCCCTCATGAAAAAAACAGCAGTCTTTTAAGATTCACTGCTGTTATCCATCGGTCCCAGTACTTTTTTTATTTTCTTAACGAATTCTCTTCGCGGCAGGATGACGCTGTGGCCGCAGCCTTGACATTTAATGCGAATATCCATACCCAAGCGAATCACTTTCCAGCGGTTGGTTCCGCATGGATGGGGCTTTTTCATTTCTACCACATCGTTCAGATCAAATGTTTTGTCCAATTTGTCATCCCTCTCTTTCCTGTGTCGTTTGCTTTTTAACGGACGCTGCTTCCTGCTCACTGCGCGAATAGGTCACTAAGCGTGGGAATGGAATTTCAATGCCATGCTCATCCAAGCAGGCTTTGACATCTTTGCGAATCCCTCGGGCTACCGCCCAATGATTCATCGGTGTCGTTTCTGCCACTATTCTTAAAACCACATCTGAAGCAGCCAGCGTTTGTACACCGAGAAGCTGAGGCGTCGCCACAATATCTTCGTATTTATCAGGCAAAGTTTCTAATAGCTCATTGATGACTCTTTCGGCTTCTTCTATATTTTCTTCATAAGCAATGCTGACGTCAACCACAGCCACACTGTTATGGATAGAAAAATTCGTCACTTCAGTGATCGAACCGTTCGGTAAAATATGAAGCTCTCCTGTCCAATTTTTGATTTTCGTTGTGCGCAAGCCGATTTCCTCAACAGTTCCCTCAAATTGGCCAATGCGGACAAAGTCCCCCACAGAAAACTGATCTTCGAAAATGATAAAAAAGCCTGTAATCACATCACGGACTAAGTTTTGGGCGCCAAAACCAATGGCTAAACCGACAACCCCGGCTCCAGCTATTAATCCTTTAATATCAAAGGTGAGAATGGACAGAATGTTAATAATAGCAATGAAGTAAACCACGTAGGTAATCACGTTTTCGATTAGCTTTAATAACGTGTTTTCCCGGCGTTCGGAAAATCCGATCGGTGCTTTCGAGCGAATATGGAAAAAATTCCGAAGAGCTACTTTGGCAATTCTAATGACTGCAGCTGCAAGTATTAGAATCAGTATAATTTTAATCGCGCCGGCACAAATTGCTATCCACGTTCCTTCGTCCGTGAATTTATTCCATAATGTTTCCAGCATGCGCTGAAATGTCGACACTTCTTGAGAAACAGTCATCTCTCTACTCCTTTTTTCTTCTGAAGAATACTTATTATTTTAACAAGAATCCCGCTGAATTTGTAGTGTTGTTCATTCCTGCGAAAATTCTTCTTTTTGTCCGGCAATCGATGTATAGAAAGGAAGTATTTTCCGTATACTTTTACTATGTTCCGCAGGAGGTGCGATATGATTCTAAAAAAATTCTTCGAGCGGCAACGAGAGCCGATGATTATTCATTATAAAGAAAAAGAGGCTGCATCCGCTTTCGCTGCTCAGTTGCTCACTTTGCTTCCGCCGCCGGGAAGCCGGCCGATTGTTTTTGCCTTTATCGGCACCGATCGCTCAACTGGTGATGCATTAGGGCCGTTAGTCGGCACTTTGCTGTCGGAGCAGCTTGTTCCGGGATTTCATATATACGGCACGCTGGAAGATCCAGTTCATGCTGTAAATCTGGCGGATAAGCTTTCTCTGATTCACGAAAAACACAGCCTTCCGTTTATTATAGGAGCAGATGCTTGCTTAGGTCATTTAAAAAACATCGGAAATATTCAGCTTGGAGCGGGTCCCGTGAAACCAGGGGCAGGGGTTAAGAAGGAACTGCCTCCTGTCGGTGATGCCCATATTACCGGCATCGTCAATGTCAGCGGCTTTATGGAGTTTTTTGTTCTGCAAAACACAAGGCTTCATTTAGTGATGAGCATGGCCAAAATGATTACTGAAGGAATTGTCCAGGCAGCCATTCAATATCAAGCCGCCGATCCCGCTCTGCAGCCAAAAGATTATCTGGCTTTTATGAAAAAAGATCCGATGCCTTGATGGCTTCCGCAGCAGGGCGGGATCGGCTCTTCTGACAAGGCTTTACATGCGCAGTTGCAGCATTCTTCTGCTCTTCATGATTTGCTCCCGCACGCAAGCCTGCGGTTTTGCCAATTCTTATAGCCTTACTATCAAGTGAACCTTCAAGCAGCGGGCTGTCTTTCATCCCCTGGGGATAAAGAAGAACAGAGGCTGCCCTTTCAGCTTCCTGCTGCTGCAGCCCCGAACAAATCAAGGTGCCGCGCTCTCCCGTTTAGACGTTTTCATCCCCGCTCCATTCTTGAATCGGGCGTTTTATAGCAAGGATAACCATCAACAAAACAGCTGCCGTCCTCCGGCAGCTGCATTTTTCCTGCTTATTGAAGCAAATCAAGTATACGATTTAAGTCGTCCACCGACAGAAACTCAATTTCAATCTTTCCTTTTTTCTTATCCTTCAGCTGTTTAATGTGTACGGATGTGCCGAATCGTTCACGTAAAAAATCTTCACGCTCTTTTATAAAGATATCTTTTTCCTTCTTTGCCGGCAATGTTTCACGTGAAACATTCTCATTCATCCGCTGAATCAGCTTTTCGAGCTGGCGAACATTCAAATGCTCAGCGACGGCCTGGTCTGCGGCTTGTTGAATTTTCCCTTTGTTTTTTAATCCTAGCAAAGCTCTTCCGTGGCCCATAGTCAGCTTTCCTTCCGTTAAATACTGCTGAGTTTTAGCGGGCAATGACAACAGGCGGATATAGTTGGCGATATGCGAACGGCTTTTTCCCATTCTTTTAGCCAATTGTTCCTGTGTAATATGAAGTTTTTCAATAATGGTCTGATAGGCAGCCGCTTCTTCCATAGTCGTTAAGTCTTCCCGCTGCAGATTTTCAAGGAGTGCCAGCTCCATCATTTGTGTATCAGACAGCTGGCGGACGACGGCCGGTACTTTAGCTAATCCGGCTGCCTTCGCCGCCCGATAGCGCCTTTCACCGACGACGATTTCGTAGCCTTTGATGCTTTGCCTTACAATAATGGGCTGCAATATCCCGTGTTCTTGGATCGATTCTTTCAATTCTTCAATAGATTTTTCGCTAAACGTTTTACGCGGCTGATAAGGATTGGGCCGCAATTCTGTAAGTTGGATTTCCCGGACAGCTTCTTCATTTTCCGGTTCAAGATCTTTAAAAATGGCATTGATCCCTTTTCCTAACCCTTTAGCCATTTGCAGCTACCTCCTTTGCAAAGTCCGAATACACTTCCGCCCCTTTGGAACGAGGATCATAGAGAATCACCGGCTTTCCATGGCTCGGCGCTTCACTGAGACGTACGTTTCGAGGAATGATCGTCCGGTAGACTCTGTCTTGAAAATACTTTTTCACTTCTTCAATGACTTGTATGCCTAGGTTGGTGCGGGCATCCAGCATCGTTAATAGCACGCCTTCGATCACCAGATTTTGATTTAAATGCTTTTGAACTAGCCGAACGGTATTTAACAGCTGGCTTAGGCCTTCCAGAGCGTAGTATTCGCATTGCACCGGAATAATCACAGAATCGGCTGCCGTTAACGCGTTAATCGTCAGCAAGCCAAGAGAAGGCGGACAATCAATGATGATATAGTCGTAATGATCCCGGATTTCTTCGAGTGCTCTTTTTAAACGGACTTCTCTTGAAATCGTCGGCACTAGCTCAATTTCTGCACCGGCCAAAGAAATGGTCGCCGGTATAACATAGAAATGATCTACTGCCGCCGGTTTAATGACATCGGCTATCTCGACATCATCTACCAGCACATCGTAAATGCACTGCTCCACATCCCCTTTTTCAATGCCCGCTCCGCTTGTGGCATTGCCCTGGGGATCAATATCGACCAATAGTACTTTTTTATTGAAGGAAGCTAGACAAGCTCCTAAATTGACGGAAGTAGTGGTTTTGCCTACTCCGCCTTTTTGGTTAGCTATTGCAATGACTTTTCCCATCCCGACCACCTGCTTTCTGCTATCCTATGAAATCTATTTTCTTATATTTTAACAAATATCCTCTAGTTCGTTATCACTCATGAGAAAATTTCTTACAAAAAATCCGATCGTCCTTTCTCCCCAGATAGCCTTTTCCCGATTAAAGGAATGAAAGCAAAAAAGTGAGAAGCAACTGGCCGCTTCTCACTTTTTTGCTTTATTCTTCGGGATTTTGATTGTAATTTGATAAAAGTCCTCAAATTCCTCTTCTTGAGATTTCAATTGAATCCCGCTGTCTGATACCATTGATAACGATTGCCGTATCGTATTGACCGCAATTCTGACGTCTTTGCTGTAAGCCTTTCGCCGCGGTTTAGGCTTCTTTGTTGTGCTGTCAAGCATTTGAACAACGCGCTCCTCTGTCTGCTTGACATTTAAATGCTTTTCAATCACTTCATTCATTAGCCGGACTTGGTTTTCCGGATTTTTCAGCGGAATTAACGCTCGGGCATGACGCTCTGTGATCTTCTTTTGTATCAGCGCCTGCTGCACTTCCTCAGGAAGCTTCAGCAGCCGAAGCTTATTCGCAACGGTTGACTGGCCTTTCCCGAGTCGCTGTGCAAGCGCCTCCTGCGTCAGCTGATGCAGCTCTAATAATTTTCCATAGGCTGCAGCTTCTTCAATTGGAGAGAGTTCCTCTCTTTGCAGGTTCTCTATTAACGCAACCGAAGCTGTTTCGGTATCATTTAAATTATTGACAATAGCGGGAACCGTTTCCCAATTCAATGTTTGGACCGCACGCCAGCGCCGCTCTCCTGCAATCAGCTCATAGCGGCCGTCCTCCGTCTCTCGAACGACGATCGGCTGAATGATTCCGTGTGTGTGAATCGTTCTCGCCAGCTCTTCTATCTTTTCATCATCAAAGACCGTTCTCGGCTGATAACGGTTGGGAACAATTAAGGAAACTGGAATCTTCTTTATTTCTTCTCCCTCTGCTGCCGGCTCTTCTGTCTGATTTTCCGCTGCTTTTTCCCCCAAGCTAAAAAAACGAGAGAAAGGATGCTTCATGATCCCTTACACCACCTTTAACGAACTCCCTGTATACATATTCTCTTTCTATCTGTCAGGTTCCTTCTTCTCTTTGTTGCTTTTTTGTATAGGATTTATGTAAAGCAAAGTTATCCACTGTGGATAACTTTACTCAATGGGTGATTTATTTGGCGTTCCTGGTTTTCTCGGATATTTCTTTGGTGTTATTTGTTCCTTTTTTATCAGCATAATTGTGCGCTCACTTCCTTCGATAGGCAAGGTGAAGGAGTGCGCCTCCTGCAACCGGCCGCCTAAAACGGAGATGGCTTTTTTTCCGGCATGCAGCTCCTCCTTGGCATGGGCTGCTTTCATCGCCAAAAAGACGCCGCCCTTTTTGGCAAGCGGCAAGCATAATTCACTTAGCACGGACATTCTGGCCACAGCGCGCGCCATGACGATATCGTATTGCTCGCGATGGGCGGCTGATCTTCCGAATGTTTCTGCCCGGTCGTGAAAAAAGTGCACACCCTCTAAATTCAGCTCTTCTGCTAAATGGTTTAAAAACGTAATTCGCTTATTAAGAGAATCAACAATCGTTACATCCAGGCTGGGAAATGCAATTTTTAGCGGAATGCTCGGAAAGCCCGCTCCCGCCCCGACATCACAGATCTTCTTTTCTCCAGAAAAGTCATAATAAAAAGCGGCAGAAAGCGAATCATAAAAATGCTTTAAATAGACTTCTTCCTTGTCTGTAATAGCGGTCAAATTCATTTTTTCATTCCATTCGACGAGCAGCTTGTAATATAACTCAAATTGAGCAAGCTGAGCGGGAGTAAGGATCACGCCTTTCTCCGCAAGCCCTTGCTGAAACTGGGTCTCATTCATGCGCTTTTCTTCCCTTCTCATCTATTTATTTCCTGTGCGAGCAATCCGGCCCTGTTCAATATAAACTAGGAGAATGGAAATATCCGCCGGGTTGACTCCTGAGATCCGGGAAGCTTGAGCAATGGACAGCGGTCTGACTTCCATCAACTTTTGACGGGCTTCGGTCGCCAATCCATTTATGGCTTCATAATCAATATCTTCCGGGATTTTTTTATTCTCCATTTTCTTCAGCTTCTCTACTTGCTGAAGGGATTTTTGAATATAACCTTCGTACTTAATCTGAATTTCCACTTGCTCCTCAATTTCCGGATCAATCTCGTAATCGGCTGGGGCAAGCTGCTTGATATGACCGTAATGCATTTCCGGACGGCGCAGCAAATCCGAAGCACGGATGCCGTCCTTCAGCTCGCTGCCGCCTGCTACGCGAATCAGCGATTGAGTCTCTTCATTCGGTTTGATAATAACCGTTCGCAGCCGTTCTATTTCCCTGGCAATGGCTTCTTTCTTCGCCGCGAAACGCTCATACCGCTCTTTGGAGATCAGGCCAATTTGATATCCCAGCTCGGTTAAACGCAAGTCGGCGTTATCATGGCGAAGAAGCAAGCGATACTCCGCGCGGGAAGTGAGCAGACGATATGGCTCATTCGTTCCCTTTGTCACTAAGTCATCAATTAAGACGCCAATGTAAGCATCTGAACGGCTAAGAATGACTTCTTCTTTTCCAAGCACTCGGCAGGCGGCATTAATGCCGGCCATTAACCCTTGTCCAGCCGCTTCTTCATAGCCGGATGTTCCATTGATTTGACCAGCTGTGTAAAGATTTTTGACTTTCTTCGTTTCCAATGTCGGCCAAAGCTGAGTCGGCACGATCGCATCATATTCAATCGCATACCCGGCGCGCATGAGCTGCGCTTTCTCAAGGCCCGGAATGGTTTTGAGCATGCGGTATTGCACATCTTCAGGGAGGCTGGAGGATAAGCCCTGGACATAGACTTCTTCTGTTTTGCGCCCTTCAGGCTCTAAGAAGATTTGATGGCGCGGCTTGTCACTAAACCGAACCACTTTATCTTCAATAGATGGACAATAGCGCGGGCCTCTTCCTTTGATCATGCCGGAGAACATCGGTGAGCGGTGCAGATTGTCCCCAATAATGGCGTGGGTCTCTTCATTCGTATAGGTCAGCCAGCAAGGCAGCTGGTCTGTAATAAATTTAGTCGTTTCATAACTGAAGGCACGCGGTTCTTCATCACCCGGCTGGATTTCAGTTTTACTATAATCAATTGTCCGGCTATTTACACGCGGAGGCGTGCCTGTCTTGAAACGGACAAGCTCAAAACCAAGCTCTTCTAAATGCTCAGACAGCTTGATGGCCGGCTGCTGATTATTCGGACCGCTCGAATATTTCAAATCGCCGATAATAATTTCGCCGCGCAAGAATGTCCCTGTCGTGATCACCACCGCTTTAGCTGCATACTTCGCGCCTGTCTGGGTGATCACTCCGCGGCACTCTCCATCCTCGATCACTAATTTTTCAACCATTCCTTGAATCAGTGTCAGATTTTCTTCATTTTCAATGGTTTTTTTCATTTCTTGCTGATACAGCACTTTATCAGCCTGCGCTCTTAACGCCCGAACGGCCGGACCTTTAGCTGTATTCAGCATGCGCATTTGGATATGGGTTTTATCGATGTTTTTGCCCATTTCCCCGCCTAATGCGTCGATTTCACGAACGACAATCCCTTTAGCCGGTCCGCCGATGGATGGGTTGCAGGGCATGTAGGCAATCATATCCAAATTGATCGTGATCATTAGCGTTTTGGCTCCTGCTCTAGCAGCTGCCAGTCCCGCTTCCACGCCGGCATGGCCAGCTCCAACCACGACGACATCGTATTGGCCAGCTTCGTATTGTGACATGTCTGTCTCCTCCTTCTACAGTTACTTTCCAAGACAAAATTGTGAAAATAGCTGATCAATTAAGCTTTCTTGAACGCTTTCTCCAATAATTTCTCCCAGAAATTCCCACGTTCTAGTTAAATCAATTTGTACGATATCAATCGGGGTGCCTGCTTTCGTATTTTCAATTGCTTCCGAGATCGCTGTGAAGGCTTGATTTAATAAAGCGATATGCCGGGAATTGGATACATACGTCATATCCCCGGCTTCAATCGAACCGGAAAAGAAGAGAGAAGCAATGGCTTCCTCCAATTCATCAATTCCTTCTTCCTTCAATAAAGAGGTCGTGACGAGCCGCATATTTTGCGATAATTGCCGCACCCGCTCCATGTCCAGTTTCTGCGGCAAATCCGTTTTATTGACGATCACGATCACGTCCATGCCCTTCACTGCTTCAAATAACTGTTCGTCCTCTCGTGTGAACGCATCTGAATAATTTAAAACGAGAAGAATCAAGTCAGCTTCCTTCAATACTTGACGGGAGCGTTCCACTCCGATTCGTTCGACAATATCCTCAGTCTCCCGTATTCCGGCTGTGTCCACAAGGCGCAGCGGTACTCCGCGCACATTGACGTATTCTTCAATGACGTCGCGTGTCGTGCCGGGAATGTCCGTAACGATCGCTTTATTTTCCTGCACAAGCGCGTTCAGCAAGGATGATTTTCCGACATTCGGCCTGCCGATAATCACCGTTGACAAGCCTTCCCGCAAGATTTTCCCCTGCTGCGACGTGCGCAATAGCTTTTCAATTTCTTCGCGGACATAGGCGGCTTTTTCAAGCAGCATCTGATGGGTCATTTCTTCGACATCATCATATTCCGGATAATCAATATTCACTTCAATATGAGCGAGCACTTCAAGAATTTCTTGGCGGAGCTTTTTAATCAGCTTCGATAAGCGCCCTTCCATTTGGTTGAGCGCCACATTCATGGCTTTATCCGTTTTCGCTCGAATGAAATCCATCACGGCTTCCGCCTGCGATAAATCAATCCGGCCATTTAAAAAAGCGCGCTTCGTAAACTCTCCCGGTTCCGCTAATCGCGCTCCTTGATTTAACACGAGCTGCAGCACGCGGTTGACACTCGCAAGACCCCCATGACAGTTGATCTCGATGACATCTTCACGCGTAAACGTTCTCGGCCCCTTCATGACCGTGATCATCACTTCTTCCACAGTTTGTTCCGTCTTCGGATCAATTAAATGCCCGTAGTGAATCGTGTGACTGGCCGCTTCCAATAGCGGCCGGCCTCCAGGGCTTTTAAATACGCGGTCAGCGATCGGGAGCGCTTGATCGCCGCTTAAACGGACAATAGCAATCGCTCCTTCCCCCATCGGCGTGGAAATAGCAGCAATAGTATCGAATTCCATCCTGTTTCACCTCTTTCATTTGTTTTTATCTATAAAAAATCGTAACATTTACTCTTTAAATCACCAGAATACCATAGGCAGAAAGGTTTAAAAAGAAGGCTGTTTTATCCACAACCTTCTTTTGAACGATACTATTTTAACTTATTCACGTGTGGATAACAATAACATCCGCAAATGAAGTCTGCACAATTGGGAAATAAAGTATAAAACTAATTATATTCAAAAACAAAAGGCGCTTCGTTGCTGCCCAGCCTTTTGTTCCTGCTGAGCCGCTCCGAATCGCCTCTAATCTTACAGGCCGCACTTCCGGTTCTCAATTATCCCGGGATGCTTTTGCTTGTCCGACCAAATGTTTTCTCACTGATTCTCTAAAGAAGCTTCATTGTCATATTTTCTATTAATAATGACTGTTTGGATAATCATAAAAATGTTTCCGACTACCCAGTAAAGGGAAAGGGCCGCCGGTAAATTGACGGCAAAGATGATGATCATGATCGGCATCAGCCACAGCATCATGGCCATTTGCGGATTCTGGCTTGTCATGTCTGCCATCGTGATTTTTTGCTGAAGGAAGGTCGTCGCGCCCGCAATCAGCGGCAGCAGAAAGTAAGGATCCGGCGAACCGAGATCAAACCATAAGAAAGTATCTTCTTTGATCGCTTCTGTCCTCATAATGGCTTGATAGAATCCAAAAATGATCGGCATCTGAATCAGCAGCGGCAAACAGCCCGCCAGCGGATTAACGCCATGCTTTTGAAAAAGCGCCATTGTTTCTTGCTGCATTTTCTGCTGCGTGACGGCATCCTTTGATTTGTACTTCTCTTTAATTTTCTGCATTTCCGGCTGAAGCTTTCTCATCTCTTTCATATTCTTCGTCGATTTAATCATAAGCGGCAGAATAATGAAACGGATGATAATGGTGACGATTACAATCGCCCAGCCGTAACTCCCGACCAGTTCCGCTGTCTTCACAATGACTTGTGAAAACGGATAAACGACATACTCATTCCAATACCCTTCGCTGTCAGCATTAATTTCTTTGTTAACTTCGGTACACCCGGACAGCAGCATCATGGCGGCCGCCAAGAATACTAGGGTTGCCATCTTTCTTCTCAACCTTTTATTCCCCCTGTCGACGATTGTTGGAGATGACGATCAGCAAGATCTGTCTCCTCGTGTTTCTTTATTCAATCTAGTCTATTCACTTTTTTCATTTTTATCATGCAAACGGAGCACTTTCGCTCGCTTTAAGACATGGATCAGGCTGTTTTTAACCTCTTTGCACGTCATTTCCGCCGCCGGCTTTCTTGCAATAATTACAAAATCATGTCCCGGCTGAATGCGCTCCTTCAGCTCTGTAAAGCTCTGCCGAATATAGCGTTTAATTTGGTTGCGCGTCACCGCATTGCCGATTTTTTTGCTCACGGACAATCCTATCCGAAACGGAACTTGATTTTCCCTTTTATACAGATACACGACAAACTGCCGATTAGCAAATGACTTTCCGCCTTTGAAAACGGATTGAAATTCGCTGTTTTTTTTGATTCGAAATGTTTTTCTCATTCGCCGTTCACCTGCTCGAACATTATATGGAATCTTGCTTTTATTAGAAAAAAAGACCACTGAGATTTTTCAGTGGCCTATGCAGATAATACTTTTCTTCCTTTCGCACGACGACGAGCTAGCACACGACGGCCGTTCTTTGAACTCATGCGGCTGCGAAAACCGTGAACTTTACTTCTTTTGCGTTTATTTGGTTGGAACGTTCTTTTCATTATGAAACACCTCCCTAAAGGATCGGTAAAATTATTCGTTTGAGACAGTCTTTTTGATTATAAAGATGATGTTCTAATCTGTCAACCTCTTTCCTTGCTTTCCTTTTTCCCCGGAGAGAACAGCAGCCGCTGCCGTGAACCTTTTTGCCTGTTTTTTCGCCGTATTTGTACAACTGTGGATAGTTTTCGACAGCTTTTGTGATTATCCACAACGCTTATTGACAGCTTTTTCACATTTCCCCTCTTGTGGACAAGTTATTTACACAAGTGGAAGCATCTGTGGATAATTTTTAAAATGCATTGCAACTACTATGATTATCTGATATTATTATTTTGTTTTTACTCTGAATGAATTATCTTCTCTGTTTATTTATCCACAGGTTGTGAATAGTTTGTGGAAAAGATGTTCAGGCCTCCGGATAAAACTTGTCCACAGCCTGTTAATCATGTCGAAAAACTATTTTCTTCTTTATTATATATTTAATCACATTCAAGTGGATGCATAAACATAAGTTTCAGAAGAAATATGTATACAAAAGTTGTACAAAATAAAAAAAGGAGGAGGCCTAATGGAAAATATCGAGGATCTTTGGAACAAAGTTCTGGCCAGCATTGAAAGCAAAATCAGCAAACCGAGCTTTGATACATGGCTGAAATCGACGAAAGCTTATTCCTTGCAAGGCAATTCCATAACGATCGCTGCTCCAAATGATTTTGCGAGAGACTGGCTGGAAGGACATTACTCTCAGCTCATTTCCGGAGTTCTAGGCGAAATCACTGGTGAACAGCTGGCCGTTAAATTTATTATTCCCGAAGAACAGACGATGGAAGAGTACGAGCCCCCTCAGCCCAAAAAACGTCCGAAGAAAGAAGATTCTCATGAATTTCCGCAAAGTATGCTGAATCCGCGATATACGTTTGACACGTTTGTGATCGGATCCGGCAACCGTTTCGCTCATGCCGCTTCCCTAGCTGTGGCTGAAGCGCCGGCTAAAGCCTATAATCCACTTTTTATTTATGGGGGAGTGGGACTGGGGAAGACTCACTTGATGCATGCAATCGGCCACTATGTGATCGAGCACAACCCTGGAGCCAAAGTGGTTTATTTGTCATCTGAAAAATTCACCAATGAATTCATCAACTCCATCAGGGATAACAAAGCCGTAGACTTCCGCAACCGCTACCGCAATGTAGATGTGCTGCTGATTGATGATATTCAATTTCTCGCCGGCAAAGAACAAACGCAGGAGGAATTTTTCCATACGTTCAACACGCTGCATGAGGAAAGCAAGCAAATCATCATCTCCAGCGACCGGCCGCCAAAGGAAATTCCTACGCTTGAGGATCGTCTTCGTTCACGCTTTGAATGGGGGTTAATCACCGATATCACTCCGCCTGATTTAGAAACGCGGATCGCTATTTTGCGCAAAAAAGCGAAAGCGGAGAACTTGGATATTCCGAACGAGGTCATGCTGTATATCGCCAATCAAATTGACACGAACATTCGTGAGCTTGAAGGCGCACTGATTCGCGTCGTAGCTTATTCGTCGCTGATTAACAAAGATATCAACGCCGATCTTGCTGCGGAAGCATTGAAGGATATTATTCCAAGCTCCAAGCCCAAAACGATCACCATCCAAGAGATTCAAAAAGTGGTTGGTGAACACTATAATATTAAGCTTGAAGATTTTAAGGCGAAAAAACGAACCAAATCGATCGCGTTTCCTAGACAAATCGCCATGTACTTATCCAGAGAGATGACCGACTTTTCTCTGCCAAAAATCGGAGAAGAATTTGGAGGCCGTGACCACACCACGGTTATCCATGCTCACGAAAAAATTTCTAAGCTGCTTGAAACCGACAATGAGCTGCAGCATAACATTAAAGAAATCCAAGGCATTTTAAAATCTTAATAATGTGCATAACTTCCATGGGTTTATAAACAGTCTGTCCACATGTGGATAGACTGTCTTTACGTTCTTTCTCAGGGTTATCCACATATTCACGCGCCCTACTAGTACTACTACTATTTTTTTAAATACTAAATAATAATATATGCAGCAAAGAAAATCTTTATTCCAGAAAATCGAAGGGAGAACAAAATGAAATTTTCAATCCAAAAAGACCGATTAGCTCAAAGCGTACAGGATGTATTGAAAGCGATCAGCTCCAGAACAACGATTCCGATTTTGACAGGAATTAAAATTGATGCAGGAACGGAAGGAATTAAGCTGACGGGAAGCGATTCAGACATTTCTATTGAATCCTTTATTCCCCGAGAAGAGGATGAAATGGTGCTTGCTGACATTCAGCAGCCAGGTTCGATTGTGCTAAACGCCCGTTTTTTTAATGAAATTGTGAAAAAGCTGCCTTCAGAAACCATTGAGCTTGAAGTATTGTCTTCTTTTCAAACGGTGATTCGTTCCGGACAAGCGGAGTTCAATTTAAACGGTCTCGATCCGGATGAATATCCGCATTTGCCGCAAATTGAAGAAGAAGAGGTGTTTCAGCTGCCGACGGACTTGCTGAAAGCGCTAATCAGACAAACGGTTTTCGCTGTGTCCACCTCAGAAACACGCCCGATCTTGACAGGTGTCAACTGGCGGGTTGAAAACGGAATGTTAACATGTGTGGCGACGGATAGTCACCGATTGGCTCTTCGCAAAGCGGCGATCGACACGGACTCAAGCGCTGCATACAATGTTGTTATTCCTGGGAAAAGCTTAAGCGAGTTAAGCAAAATTTTGGATGACAGCCAAGAAGGCGTGGAAATCGTGATCACGGAAAATCAAATTCTATTTAGAGCGAAGCACTTATTGTTTTATTCCAGATTGCTGGAGGGAAACTACCCTGATACAAGCCGTTTAATCCCTGCTGAAAGCAAAACCAAGATAGAATTACACGCCAAAGAGTTTTTGCAAGCAATTGACCGGGCTTCCTTGCTGGCAAGAGAAGGACGGAATAATGTGGTGAAACTGTCGCTGATTGGGGAAGACATGATTGAAATCACCTCGAATTCACCCGAAATTGGAAAGGTGACAGAGCAGGTGAAAAGTGAAGCGGTGGAAGGGGAAGATTTAAAAATTTCCTTCAGTGCCAAATATATGATGGATGCGTTAAAAGCGCTGGAAGGCACAGAGATTAATATCCAATTTACCGGGGCAATGAGACCGTTCGTCATTCGCCCTATGCATGACGACTCTACTTTGCAATTAATTCTGCCGGTAAGAACGTATTAATCCCTCCTAAATGGTAAACAATAGAAATTGATACAACAAAGAGGCTGTTTCCTGTGATGGACAGCCTTCTTTACATGGAAAAAAACTTTTTTTAAGGGGCGCAGGATAAAACAAGGCTCCTGGGTTTTTCTATCTTTGTGTTCACGTGAAAAGTTTAGTAAAATAAAGAATTAGAGAATTCAATCGAAAGCAGTGAGAAAAAATGGTTAAAAAAGTGATGATTGAGACGGAGCATATAGCGCTCGGTCAGTTTTTAAAACTCGCTGAGGTCATTCAAACAGGCGGGATGGCCAAATGGTTTTTAAGTGAGCATGAAGTACTGGTCAATGGCGAGCCTGATCAGCGGCGGGGAAGAAAACTGCGGGCTGGAGACCGGGTGGACATTCCAGGTACCGGCAGCTTCATTGTTGCAGATTCATAAAATAAAAGGGTGTTTTGCATGCACATTACAGAGCTGTCTCTAGAAAATTATAGAAATTATCTTGATCTGGATGTTGAATTCGAGAATAAAGTCAATGTCATTCTCGGAGAAAACGCCCAAGGAAAAACCAATGTAATGGAATCTATTTATGTGCTCGCAATGGCAAAATCCCACCGGACCTCCAATGACAAAGATTTAATTCGCTGGGACGCGGACTATGCTAAAATAAAAGGAAGAGTTGAGAAAGCAAAGGGCTCGGTGCCGCTGGAATTGCTTATTTCCAAAAAAGGCAAAAAGGCTAAGTGCAATCATTTGGAGCAGAAGCGCTTAAGCCAATATATTGGAAACATGAATGTAGTGATGTTTGCGCCTGAAGACCTCAACCTCGTAAAGGGGAATCCTCAAGTCAGAAGGCGCTTTATAGATATGGAAATTGGACAAGTATCCCCCGTTTATCTATACGATATTAGCCAGTATCATAAAGTGCTGCAGCAGCGCAATCACTATTTAAAGCAGCTGCAAGCACAAAAGACAACCGATTATACGATGCTGGATGTGCTGACCGATCAGTTAATTCAACTGGCCGTGAAGATTATCCAAAAAAGATTTGATTTTATTTCCTTGCTTCAGGAGTGGGCCCGCTCTATTCATTCGGGTATTTCTCGGGGAATAGAGCAGCTGGAGATCACCTACGAATCATCAGTTGCTGTGGGGGCTGATGATGACTGGACGAAAATGGTCAGCGCGTATGAAGAGAAATATCATTCTCAGAGAAAAAAAGAAGTTGAACGAGGCGTCACGATGAGCGGACCCCATCGTGACGATTTAGTTTTCCAAGTGAATGGAAAAAACGTCCAAACTTTTGGATCGCAAGGACAGCAGCGAACAACAGCCTTGTCTGTTAAATTAGCGGAAATTGAATTGATTCATTCTGAAATCAAGGAATATCCCATTCTTTTATTAGACGATGTCCTCTCAGAGTTGGATGATTACCGCCAGTCCCATTTATTAAATACCATTCAAGGAAAGGTTCAAACCTTTGTTACAACAACAAGCACAGAAGGAATTAACCACCAAACGCTCAAGGAAGCCTCCACGTTTACTGTGGAGGCCGGCATGATGTCACAAATAAGGTGAGGGCTGAGGCATGTATGTTTATATTGGAGAATCGATTATGCTTTTGGCAGCTGATATTGTAGCGATCATGGCGAAAGGAAGAATTGATTTATCTTCTGATCAAGCGGCAAGGAGTGTTCATGCCAGTTCTGTTGCTTTGCTGGAAAGCGGCGGCTATAAATCTGTTGTCGTTACTGAAAATACATTATACCTCTCGCCATTTTCATCAAGCACTTTAAAAAAACGGATAGATGACCATTATTTCTAAACAGAACGGAAGCCATTTTGAAACGGAATTATGGAGAAAGAGCAGGTGAACGGATTTGACTATGGAACAGCCAAACAAAACGAACCAGTCTTCTTATGACGAGAATCAAATACAAGTGTTGGAAGGTCTGGAAGCTGTGCGGAAGCGGCCGGGAATGTATATCGGCTCAACAAGCGGCAAAGGGCTTCATCATCTCGTTTGGGAAATTGTAGATAACAGTATTGACGAAGCACTCGCAGGCTATTGCGATAAAATTATCGTGACAATAGAAGAAGATAACAGCATAACCGTTCAGGATAACGGGCGTGGTATTCCGGTCGGTATTCAAGAAAAGATGGGGCGTCCGGCTGTAGAAGTCATTTTAACGGTGCTTCATGCCGGCGGTAAATTTGGCGGAGGCGGATACAAAGTATCCGGCGGTCTTCATGGAGTAGGGGCTTCGGTCGTGAATGCTCTTTCCACTCAGTTAGAGGTATATGTCCATCTCAACGGCAAAATTCACTACCAATCTTATAGACGGGGAGTACCGGAAGCCGATTTAAAAGTAATCGGCGAAACAGACCGCACTGGAACAACCATTCATTTCCGGCCGGATCCGGAGATTTTTACGGAAACGTTAGTGTATGAATATGACACATTAGCCAATCGCCTCCGCGAGCTGGCCTTCTTGAATAAAGGGATTCATATTATCATTGAAGATAAGCGCGAGGAAGGCAAGAAAAACGAATATCACTACGAAGGCGGAATTAAATCCTATGTTCAACATTTAAACCGCACGAAGGAAGTCATTCACAGCGATCCGATTTATATGGAAGGAGAGAAAGAAGGCATATCTGTGGAAATTGCCTTGCAATATAACGAAGGGTTTTCCAGCAATATTTTTTCCTTTGCCAATAATATTCACACGTATGAAGGCGGGACGCATGAATCAGGCTTCAAAACCGCTCTAACAAGAGTGATTAACGATTATGCCCGCAAAAACGGTTTGCTGAAAGAATCGGATCCGAATCTTTCAGGGGAGGATGTTCGGGAAGGATTGACGGCTATCGTGTCGATCAAGCATCCGGATCCGCAATTTGAAGGGCAAACGAAAACGAAGTTGGGCAACTCCGAAGCTCGCGCAGTGACCGATGCCGTGTTTGCCGATCGTTTTGAAACGTTTTTGCTTGAGAATCCTGCAGTTGCCCGCAAAATTATCGATAAAGGGCAAATGGCCGCGCGAGCTAGATTAGCAGCGAAGAAGGCGCGTGAATTAACGCGCAGAAAGAGCGCTTTAGAAGTTTCCAGCCTGCCGGGGAAGCTGGCGGACTGTTCCTCGCGCGATCCTGAAATCAGCGAGATTTATGTGGTGGAGGGAGACTCGGCCGGCGGATCAGCCAAGCAAGGCCGTGACCGCCACTTTCAAGCCATTTTGCCATTGCGCGGAAAAATTATTAACGTAGAAAAAGCCCGTCTGGATAAAATTCTCTCCAACAATGAAATTCGCACCATTATCACCGCTCTTGGAACGGGCATCGGAGAAGAGTTTGATATCTCGAAAGCCCGCTACCATAAGCTTGTCATTATGACGGATGCCGATGTGGACGGGGCGCATATTCGCACGCTTTTGCTAACCTTCTTCTTCCGCTACATGAGACAATTAATAGAAGCGGGCTATGTGTACATCGCACAGCCGCCTTTGTACAAGGTGACGGCAGGAAAGAAGATAGAGTATGCCTACAATGACCGTCAGCTGGAGGGAATCCTTGCCGAACTTCCGGCTAATACAAAGCCGGGAATTCAACGGTATAAAGGTCTGGGAGAGATGAATCCTGAGCAGCTTTGGGAGACAACGATGAATCCTGAAACGAGAACGCTGCTGCAGGTTAGCCTGGAGGATGCAATTGATGCAGATGAAACCTTTGAAATTTTGATGGGAGATCGAGTAGAGCCTCGCCGTCAATTTATCGAAGAAAATGCTCTTTATGTGAAAAACTTAGATATTTAATGACGGCAACATCAGCCGGTTACCCTACATCAGGATAGAGACCATCTATCCTGACTGTCTTTTTTTAAAAAGATGTGGTTCGTTAAAAGGAGGTCTTGGAAAATGGCTGAAACGCCCAATTCTCAAGTGAAAGAGATCAATATTAGCCAGGAAATGCGCTCGTCCTTTTTGGATTATGCGATGAGCGTCATTGTCGCTCGAGCATTGCCGGATGTCCGTGATGGTTTAAAGCCTGTTCATCGCCGGATTTTGTATGCGATGAACGATCTTGGCATGACAGCTGATAAAGCCTACAAAAAATCCGCCCGTATCGTCGGCGAAGTAATTGGTAAATATCATCCTCATGGAGATTCGGCAGTATATGACACGATGGTGCGGATGGCACAGGACTTTAACTATCGCTATATGCTGGTGGACGGACATGGAAACTTTGGATCTGTTGATGGAGACGCAGCGGCAGCCATGCGTTACACAGAAGCGCGCATGTCAAAGATTTCCATGGAATTATTAAGAGACATTAACAAGGACACGATTGATTACAAAGATAACTATGACGGCTCGGAAAAGGAACCGGCTGTTTTGCCTGCCAGATTCCCTAACCTGCTTGTCAACGGAACTTCGGGTATTGCTGTCGGGATGGCCACGAACATCCCTCCCCATCAGCTCGGGGAAGTCATAGACGCCATTATCGCACTCAGCAAAAATTCCGAAATCGGAATTGATGAACTGATGGAATACATTCCGGGACCTGACTTTCCGACAGCCGGAATCATCATGGGCAGAAGCGGCATTCGGCGCGCCTACGAAACTGGCAAAGGCTCGCTGGTAATCCGCGCCAAAGTAGAAATCGAGCAAAAGCCAAGCGGAAAGGAAACGATCATAGTTAGCGAGCTTCCTTACCAAGTCAATAAAGCGAAATTAATCGAAAAAATCGCTGAGATGGTTCGCGACAAACGGATTGACGGCATTACCGATTTACGGGATGAATCCGACCGCAGGGGCATGCGCATCGTCATTGAAGTCCGCAAAGATACGAATGCGAACGTGCTTTTAAATAATTTATACAAGCATACCGCCTTGCAGACAAGCTTTGGAATAAACTTATTAGCGCTCGTGGATGATCAGCCGAAAGTATTAAACTTGAAAGAATGCCTGTATCATTATTTAAATCATCAAAAGGTGATCATTCGCCGCAGAACAGAATTTGAACTGAAAAAAGCGGAAGCAAGAGCCCATATTCTAGAAGGACTCAGAATTGCTCTCGATCATATTGATGAGATTATCAGCCTGATCCGCGGCTCGCAAACTACAGAGATCGCCAGAAACGGGCTGATGGAGCAATTCGCCCTATCTGAAAAGCAGGCACAAGCTATTCTGGATATGCGCCTGCAGCGTTTGACCGGATTAGAAAGAGAAAAAATCGAAGAAGAATATCAAAATCTTTTAAAATTGATTGCTGAATTAAAGGCAATTTTGGCGGATGAAGAAAAAATATTGGAAATCATCCGTGAAGAGCTGCTGGAAATAAAAGCGCGCTTTAACGATGAGCGCCGAACTGAAATTTCGGATGTCGGTGTAGAAGGCATCATGGATGAAGACTTAATTCCGCAGGAGCAAATCGTAGTGACACTTACGCATAATGGCTACGTGAAGCGGCTGCCAGCCTCTACTTACCGCAGCCAAAAACGCGGGGGCCGCGGGATTCAAGGAATGGGCACAAATGAAGATGACTTTGTCGAGCATTTGCTGACTACTTCCACTCACGACACGATTTTGTTCTTTACAAACAAAGGGAAAGTATACCGGTTAAAAGGATATCAAATTCCTGAATTTAGCCGAACAGCGAAAGGCATCCCGCTCATTAATCTGCTGGAGGTAGAGAAAGATGAGTGGGTCAATACGATGATTCATGTAGAAAAGTTCGTGAAAGATGCATACCTGTTCTTTGCGACGAAATCCGGGATTGTCAAACGGACCATACTGACGGATTACGCCAATATTCGAACAAACGGCTTACGCGCCCTTAATTTGCGTGAAGATGATGAATTGATTTCTGTCCGCTTAACAGACGGCCATCAGCAAATTGTTATGGGTACGAGACAAGGGATGATGATCCGTTTTAAAGAAAGCGACGTGCGGGAAATGGGGCGTGTGTCAACCGGTGTGAAGGGGATTAAACTTGCCGAGGATGACGCGGTTGTGGGCATGGAGCTTCTTCAAGAAAACGACTACGTGCTGATTGTTACGGAGAACGGTTATGGCAAGCGCACACCGGGAAGCGAATACCGCATCCAAACAAGAGGAGGAAAAGGGCTGATCACATGCAATCTGACTGAGAAAAATGGTCCGCTCGTTGCCGTTAAAACAGTCACTGGCCAAGAGGACTTAATGCTGATCACGCTTGGCGGTGTGCTGATTCGCATGGATGTGAACGATATCTCCATCACCGGCCGCAATACACAAGGCGTCAAGCTTATTCGCCTCAATGACAATGAAACGGTCGCCACTGTGGCCAAGATTGAAAAGGAAGAACACGAAGAATCTTCTCAAGAAGAGGCGGAGCAGGAGGACCCGGCTGAGTAAAAAAAGCGGCTGAGCGCATCTTCACTGAAAAGCTTGCTTTTCAGTGAAGATACCGCCTTGGCTCTTTTTTTATTCCATAACCACTCACTTGTTTGTTAAAATAATGAGTAAAAAAGAGGGCAGGCCTTATGTATATTAAAATAGACGAATTGCAGGAAGGATACATCGTTCAAGAAGATGTAATGGGAAAAACATCGTGCCCGCTGATTTCCAAAGGCACGGTCCTGACTAATCGGCATATTCAGTTTTTAAAAGCCTTTTTAATTGATGAAATTGAAGTGGAAGGCGAAGGAGTGCCAGTGCTTCAGCTTTCAGGGGAAGAAAAGCATGCGGAGCCGCAAGAATTTAACACGGAACGGCCAGTTATTTCAAATGAAGAAGACTTCTTCGACCAATTCAATCAGAAAGAAAAACGATTGAAGAAAGAATTTCAAAAATGGCAATCCGGCATGGGGATAGAGATGCCCGCTGTCCGCCAAATGATCCTTCCTTTATTAGAGCAAGTATTAGCCAATCCAGACTTATGTATAAAGCTCCATAAATGCGGAAATGAAGCGTACGATTATCATCATCCGTTGGCAACCGCTTTATTAAGCGCGGGGATCGCCTCGCAGCTGCATTATGAAAAAGGCACGGTCATTCAAGCCGCTTTGGCAGGATTGTTAGCGGACTGTGGACTGGCAAAGCTTCATCCGCGCCTGTTAGCCAAACAAGAGTCAAAGGAGTTCAAGGCGCATCCTCTCTACAGCTATAACATGGTGAAAGAACTGAGTTTGCTGAAATCAGATGCAAAACTGGCTATCCTTCAGCATCATGAACGGTTGGATGGCTCCGGCTATCCTCGGGGCGACCGGGGCGACCAAGTAAATGCTCTTTCTCGAATCATAGCTGTAGCCGACACTTTTCATGCGATGACAGCCCAAACGACTGCCGACAAACGATACCCGGCGTTTAAAGCATTAGAAATGCTGAAAGAAGATTATTTTGGAAAGTTCGATTTAACAGCTGTTAAAGCGCTAACCGCTTTATTTACCAAAATATCTCCTGGGACGGAAGTGGAGCTTTCTAATGGACAGAGAGGGAGCATCCTATTTATGAAACAAAATCAGCCGACGAGACCGTTAGTGCAAATTCATGAAAATAGTACAATAGTCGATTTAGAAAAGAGACGAGACCTTTATATTAAAGAAGTGCGGTGAAAGCGGTCTGCCAAAAGACGAAACAAGCTTCTTTTGGCAGCCGTTCTGTAATTGGATAGACGAGCGGGAAGACCTGGTTGGCATTTATAAAGTGAGTCTTGAAACAATGGGGATTTTTTAATCCCTGCTGATAAAAAGAAGAACATGGGTTAACATCGCAATGTTTGTCACCTGCAGCGGACAGGACGGCATGAATCGGGCGTTTAAGTAGCGCAATTTCCCGCTTAGCCTTTTGTTTTTCCGCTTCCTTTCTGAAGAGAAAGCCTCACAGTAAATTATATAGAGATAAAAAATGAAAAATCTATTGACCTTAACTAATTATCATGGTATATTATAAAAGTCGCTTGAGAGCGACACAGATGGAACATTGAAAACTGAACAAAATAAACGTCAACGTTAATTCAATTTATTATTATGAGCTAAGCAAACAATCTTATCGGAGAGTTTGATCCTGGCTCAGGACGAACGCTGGCGGCGTGCCTAATACATGCAAGTCGAGCGGACTTAGCGGGAGCTTGCTCTCGCTTAAGTCAGCGGCGGACGGGTGAGTAACACGTGGGTAACCTGCCTGTAAGACGGGGATAACTCCGGGAAACCGGGGCTAATACCGGATGAGTTCTTTCTTCGCATGAAGGAAGATTGAAAGGCGGCTTCGGCTGTCGCTTACAGATGGACCCGCGGCGCATTAGCTAGTTGGTGAGGTAACGGCTCACCAAGGCGACGATGCGTAGCCGACCTGAGAGGGTGATCGGCCACACTGGGACTGAGACACGGCCCAGACTCCTACGGGAGGCAGCAGTAGGGAATCTTCCGCAATGGACGAAAGTCTGACGGAGCAACGCCGCGTGAGTGAAGAAGGTTTTCGGATCGTAAAGCTCTGTTGTCAGGGAAGAACAAGTGTCGGAGTAACTGCCGGCACCTTGACGGTACCTGACCAGAAAGCCACGGCTAACTACGTGCCAGCAGCCGCGGTAATACGTAGGTGGCAAGCGTTGTCCGGAATTATTGGGCGTAAAGCGCGCGCAGGCGGTCTTTTAAGTCTGATGTGAAAGCCCACGGCTCAACCGTGGAGGGTCATTGGAAACTGGAAGACTTGAGTGCAGAAGAGAAGAGCGGAATTCCACGTGTAGCGGTGAAATGCGTAGAGATGTGGAGGAACACCAGTGGCGAAGGCGGCTCTTTGGTCTGTAACTGACGCTGAGGCGCGAAAGCGTGGGGAGCGAACAGGATTAGATACCCTGGTAGTCCACGCCGTAAACGATGAGTGCTAAGTGTTGGAGGGTTTCCGCCCTTCAGTGCTGCAGCTAACGCATTAAGCACTCCGCCTGGGGAGTACGGCCGCAAGGCTGAAACTCAAAGGAATTGACGGGGGCCCGCACAAGCGGTGGAGCATGTGGTTTAATTCGAAGCAACGCGAAGAACCTTACCAGGTCTTGACATCCTCTGACCGCTCTGGAGACAGAGCTTTCCCCTTCGGGGGACAGAGTGACAGGTGGTGCATGGTTGTCGTCAGCTCGTGTCGTGAGATGTTGGGTTAAGTCCCGCAACGAGCGCAACCCTTGATCTTAGTTGCCAGCATTCAGTTGGGCACTCTAAGGTGACTGCCGGTGACAAACCGGAGGAAGGTGGGGATGACGTCAAATCATCATGCCCCTTATGACCTGGGCTACACACGTGCTACAATGGATGGTACAAAGGGCTGCAAGACCGCGAGGTTTAGCCAATCCCATAAAACCATTCTCAGTTCGGATTGCAGGCTGCAACTCGCCTGCATGAAGCCGGAATCGCTAGTAATCGCGGATCAGCATGCCGCGGTGAATACGTTCCCGGGCCTTGTACACACCGCCCGTCACACCACGAGAGTTTGCAACACCCGAAGTCGGTGGGGTAACCCTTACGGGAGCCAGCCGCCTAAGGTGGGGCAGATGATTGGGGTGAAGTCGTAACAAGGTAGCCGTATCGGAAGGTGCGGCTGGATCACCTCCTTTCTAAGGATAACGGAAAGTAAGAACGCTGTTCTTACTCCAACGAAACGTGACGTTTTATTTTGTTCAGTTTTGAAGGATGAATGCCTTCAAAAGATCAACATTGTTCTTTGAAAACTGGATAATATCGTATAAAGTAACCAAGCAATACCGAGTAATCGCCATTTTAGGTTAAGTTAGAAAGGGCGCACGGTGGATGCCTTGGCACTAGGAGCCGATGAAGGACGGGACTAACACCGATATGCTTCGGGGAGCTGTAAGTAAGCTTTGATCCGGAGATTTCCGAATGGGGAAACCCGCTGTTCGTAATGGAACAGCATCCCTGTCTGAATCCATAGGACAGGAGAAGGCACACCCGGGGAACTGAAACATCTCAGTACCTGGAGGAAGAGAAAGCAAACGCGATTCCCTGAGTAGCGGCGAGCGAAACGGGAACAGCCCAAACCAGAAGGCTTGCCTTCTGGGGTTGTAGGACACTCTATATGGAGTTACAAAAGAGCGGCATAAGCGAAGCGGTCTGGAAAGGCCCATCAGAGAAGGTAACAATCCTGTAGCTGAAATGCCTCTCTCTCCTGAGTGGATCCTGAGTACGGCGGAACACGTGAAATTCCGTCGGAATCCGGGAGGACCATCTCCCAAGGCTAAATACTCCCTAGTGACCGATAGTGAACCAGTACCGTGAGGGAAAGGTGAAAAGCACCCCGGAAGGGGAGTGAAAGAGATCCTGAAACCGTGTGCCTACAAGTAGTCAGAGCCCATTTATGGGTGATGGCGTGCCTTTTGTAGAATGAACCGGCGAGTTGCGATTTCATGCGAGGTTAAGCCGAGAAGGCGGAGCCGCAGCGAAAGCGAGTCTGAACAGGGCGAATGAGTATGAGGTCGCAGACCCGAAACCAGGTGATCTACCCATGTCCAGGGTGAAGGTAAGGTAACACTTACTGGAGGCCCGAACCCACGCACGTTGAAAAGTGCGGGGATGAGGTGTGGGTAGCGGTGAAATTCCAATCGAACCTGGAGATAGCTGGTTCTCTCCGAAATAGCTTTAGGGCTAGCCTCAAGGGAAGAGTCTTGGAGGTAGAGCACTGTTTGGACTAGGGGCCCCCATCGGGTTACCGAATTCAGACAAACTCCGAATGCCAAAGACTTATCCTTGGGAGTCAGACTGCGAGTGATAAGATCCGCAGTCAAGAGGGAAACAGCCCAGACCGCCAGCTAAGGTCCCCAAGTATACGTTAAGTGGAAAAGGATGTGGAGTTGCTTAGACAACCAGGATGTTGGCTTAGAAGCAGCCACCATTTAAAGAGTGCGTAATAGCTCACTGGTCGAGTGACTCTGCGCCGAAAATGTACCGGGGCTAAACGTATCACCGAAGCTGCGGATGGACACCAATCGGTGTCCGTGGTAGGAGAGCGTTCTAAGGGCGGAGAAGCCAGACCGGAAGGACTGGTGGAGCGCTTAGAAGTGAGAATGCCGGTATGAGTAGCGAAAGAAGGGTGAGAATCCCTTCCACCGAATGCCTAAGGTTTCCTGAGGAAGGCTCGTCCTCTCAGGGTTAGTCGGGACCTAAGCCGAGGCCGACAGGCGTAGGCGATGGAGAACAGGTTGATATTCCTGTACCACCTCTTTACCATTTGAGCAATGGGGGGACGCAGGAGGATAGGGCAAGCGCGCGGCTGGATATGCGCGTCCAAGCAGTTAGGCCGGTGACGAGGCAAATCCCGTCACCATACAGGCGGAGCTGTGACGGCGAGGGAAATAAAGTACCGAAGTTCCTGATTCCACACTGCCAAGAAAAGCCTCTAGCGAGGTAACAGGTGCCCGTACCGCAAACCGACACAGGTAGGCGAGGAGAGAATCCTAAGGTGAGCGAGTGAACTCTCGTTAAGGAACTCGGCAAAATGACCCCGTAACTTCGGGAGAAGGGGTGCTCTTTGAGGTGAATAGCCTCGAGGAGCCGCAGTGAATAGGCCCAGGCGACTGTTTAGCAAAAACACAGGTCTCTGCGAAGCCGTAAGGCGAAGTATAGGGGCTGACGCCTGCCCGGTGCTGGAAGGTTAAGGGGAGCGCTTAGCATTAGCGAAGGTGTGAACTGAAGCCCCAGTAAACGGCGGCCGTAACTATAACGGTCCTAAGGTAGCGAAATTCCTTGTCGGGTAAGTTCCGACCCGCACGAAAGGCGTAACGATCTGGGCACTGTCTCAACGAGAGACTCGGTGAAATTATAGTACCTGTGAAGATGCAGGTTACCCGCGACAGGACGGAAAGACCCCGTGGAGCTTTACTGCAGCCTGATATTGAATTTCGGCACAGCTTGTACAGGATAGGTAGGAGCCTTTGAAACCGGAGCGCCAGCTTCGGTGGAGGCGCTGGTGGGATACTACCCTGGCTGTGTTGAACTTCTAACCCGCACCCCTGATCGGGGTGGGAGACAGTGTCAGGCGGGCAGTTTGACTGGGGCGGTCGCCTCCTAAAAGGTAACGGAGGCGCCCAAAGGTTCCCTCAGAATGGTTGGAAATCATTCGCAGAGTGTAAAGGCACAAGGGAGCTTGACTGCGAGACCTACAAGTCGAGCAGGGACGAAAGTCGGGCTTAGTGATCCGGTGGTTCCGCATGGAAGGGCCATCGCTCAACGGATAAAAGCTACCCCGGGGATAACAGGCTTATCTCCCCCAAGAGTCCACATCGACGGGGAGGTTTGGCACCTCGATGTCGGCTCATCGCATCCTGGGGCTGTAGTCGGTCCCAAGGGTTGGGCTGTTCGCCCATTAAAGCGGTACGCGAGCTGGGTTCAGAACGTCGTGAGACAGTTCGGTCCCTATCCGTCGCGGGCGCAGGAAATTTGAGAGGAGCTGTCCTTAGTACGAGAGGACCGGGATGGACGCACCGCTGGTGTACCAGTTGTCTTGCCAAAGGCATCGCTGGGTAGCTATGTGCGGACGGGATAAGTGCTGAAAGCATCTAAGCATGAAGCCCCCCTCAAGATGAGATTTCCCATAGCGCAAGCTAGTAAGATCCCTGAAAGATGATCAGGTAGATAGGTTCGAGGTAGAAGCGTGGCGACACGTGAAGCTGACGAATACTAATCGATCGAGGACTTAACCAAAGAAAAGCGGAAGGCGCTCGTCCAGCGGCGACAAGCACAAGATCAGCTGACTGCAAGGTTGTTTTTGAACCTTGAAGACAGATGAGCTTGTGACCTCGAGCCGCTAGCGCCTGCAGCTAGACAAAACGAAAAGCGGAAGGCGCTCGTCCAGCGGCGACAAGCACAAGATCAGCTGACTGCAAGGTTGTTTTTGAACCTTGAAGACAGATGAGCTTGTGACCTCGAGCCGCTAGCGCCTGCAGCTAGACAAAACGAAAAGCGGAAGGCACTCATTCAGCGCCTTCTGCTGGACAGCACAAACAAACAATGGCACGGTTTGCCGGTTACTGAAACATATTATCCAGTTTTGAAAGAACAATTCTTTCAAACTTTATACAGTCTGGTGGCGATAGCGAAGAGGTCACACCCGTTCCCATCCCGAACACGGAAGTTAAGCTCTTCAGCGCCGATGGTAGTTGGGGGGTTCCCCTGTGAGAGTAGGACGCTGCCAGGCAAGCGAGAAAAAGAACAGCGAAAGCTGTTCTTTTTTTATTCCGCATTGACATGCCCGATCTGTTGAATCTGTACGATGAAGGGTTAAGGATGATGAATCATTGATAGTTCTCCCTATTATTGGTATTATCTTGTTGAGAAAAAATATTCGCAAGAGAGCATTAGGGGGATAAAAGCATGGCGAGAGAGGTGCAGTTGGATCATGAAAATGTGATTTTAAAGCTGAATGGAACAACCGTGCTTTTGGCCTTAAAGCTCAGCTTAAACATACCTTATAGCACGATTAAAAGGGTGTATGTTGATGATTTTAAGGCCTCCCAATGGGCGCTTCGGATGCCTGGAACCACCATCTCTCCTCTAATTATACGAATGAATGGTATTTTCTTTCAACGTACCTATGGTAATATTCGAATTGGATGGTCATGAAAAGCACAATTATGTGGTTTTTGAGATAGATAATCCTACAAATATTGCCGCAGACATTCGCAAGCGTCTTCGAGAACAGGATAGTGAATGATTGGTTGGCAAAAGATAAAACAAATTTTAATCTCCCTCCGCAGGTCGGAAAGAACTCTCCCGCTTCTAACTGAGAAAGATGCCAGCTGTATTTTGCAATTCAGGACTACATAGTTTTGCGGCGGGGAGTCCACTAGATTTTCAAAAGGATAATTAGCTGTAAATGAAGGAGGCGTTTCAATGAACTCGCTCTATGATATTTGTGTGAAAAAAGCAAACGGTGAAACGATCTCTCTCTCCGCTTACAAAGAAAACGTATTACTTATCGTCAATACGGCGAGCAAGTGCGGATTCACTCCTCAATTTCAAGAGCTTCAAAAGCTTTATGAGAAATATCAGGAAAAGGGATTTGTGGTGCTCGGATTTCCGTGCGGCCAATTTATGAATCAAGAGCTTGCGGAAAACAAAGAGATCATCGAATTTTGTCAAATGAACTATGGTGTCACGTTTCCGATGTTTGCAAAAGTAAAGGTTAAAGGCAGCGGAGCCAGCCCGTTGTTTAATTATTTAACAAAGCAGCAGCCAGGCCTTATTACCCCAAGTATTAAATGGAATTTCACCAAGTTTTTGATAGACCGGAACGGACAGGTAATAGCTCGCTATGCGCCCCAGACTCCCCCTTTCAAAATCGAAAAAGATATTCAAAAATTATGGTAAGTAAGCCAGCGCTTCCTCCGTTTAGAAGCGTGTTTATGCTTGCTCTGTTTTTAACACTTCTGCAATTAATAAAGCAGACTTTTGAATACAAAGGGATAAAAATTGTTTAATAAAAGGAAATTCTTCCCCGGGTGTCATCTTTATTAATTCATACCACCATTCTGTTTCATAGCGGGCGATCATGCTTAAATTGTAAAGTAAAGCATAATAAATCATTAGTTCTGGAAAGAAAGCTTCGTTTGTTTTGCAGCGGGAAAAATACCATTGCTGCTCAAATAAATGACATCGGCAGGGAGCAATGGCCCGTTTAGGCGGCATTTGCAATAATAAATAGTTTGGCTGAGTTGAAACAATCCGCAATTGCTCGTTTGTTTTTTCTTTTAAATAGTTGGCTAGACGGTTTCCAGTCATTTTATAGTCGTCTAAAATTTGATGAGGCAAATAATATACGGAAGGCTTACTTGCTTTTAAAGGAAGTAAAGGCGAAGAACCGAAATGGCTAATAAAAAGGTGATATAATTCTGGGAGCTGCACTAAAAGGGCTCTCATATTTAATTTTGTTCCTTCTGCATGTTTCACGTGAAACAATTTCTCGCTAAAATGAGTGAAGAGCCCCTTTCGTTGAACTTTGACATCATCCTCAAAAAAATGGTAATTTTGTTTTTTTCGTTTTCGGGAAGACAGTCCGTGAGCGAGGACATGAACGCTCGAAGGATAGTAAGGGTCAACCGTTAGCAGACAAGCTTTGATTAAATGGCTCAGTCCGTAAAAAGCCAGAACGGGCTGTATGGCGAGAGCCGTTTGCTGAGCCTGTTTAAAAAATAATTCCCCATGTTCGAGATAATACATAAAGCGGTAGCAGTTATCATAAGCGGCTTGATCTGCATGATCTATGTTTAAAGCACTGTAGCGGGCAAGCAAAAAGGCTCGAGATTTTGACGCGCTTTGATAAGTTAACAGCGGGTCTTTGGGCAAAGGAAAATGATCAAACATAACAACCTCCGAATTTTCTAAAAAATCAAACATATATACGGCATCTTGACAGTATTATACCCAATTGATAACCTACTAATAATATTTTCGACCAGGAGGCTTAAAATATGTGGGAAAATAAATTTTCAAAAGAGGGCTTAACTTTTGATGATGTCCTATTAGTACCTGCTAGATCCGAAGTTCTTCCAAAAGACGTAAGCTTGCAAACAACCTTGACAGCTACACTTAAATTAAACATTCCGATCATCAGCGCCGGCATGGACACCGTTACGGAAGCGGAAATGGCCATCGGCATGGCGCGCCAAGGCGGGCTTGGAATTATTCATAAGAATATGAGCATTGAACAGCAAGCTGAGCAAGTGGACAAAGTCAAGCGCTCCGAAAGCGGCGTGATCACGGATCCATTCTTCTTAACGCCCGATCATCAAGTATTTGATGCGGAGCATTTAATGGGCAAATACCGCATCTCCGGGGTTCCGATTGTAAACAACGAAGAGGAACGTAAGCTTGTAGGGATTTTAACAAACCGGGATTTGCGTTTCATTCAAGATTACTCCATCCTTATTAAGGATGTCATGACGCGGGAAAATCTTGTAACAGCTCCAGTCGGAACAACACTAGAAGAAGCGGAAAAAATTCTTCAAAAGTATAAAATTGAAAAGCTTCCACTGGTTGATAATCAAGGTGTGCTTCAAGGCTTAATCACCATTAAAGATATTGAGAAGGTGATTGAATTTCCTAATTCCGCTAAAGACAGCCAAGGTAGGCTATTAGTGGGGGCTGCTGTAGGCGTAACGAAAGACATGATGAAGCGTGTGGAAATGCTCGTAAAAGCAAACGTAGATGTGATTGTGGTCGATACTGCACACGGTCATTCCCGCGGTGTTATTGATACGGTTAAAGAAATTAGAGCGGCTTACCCTAAGCTGAATATTATCGCTGGCAACGTAGCAACAGCGGAAGCCACAAAAGCACTGTATGAGGCTGGAGCGGACATTGTTAAAGTCGGAATTGGACCTGGTTCTATTTGTACCACTCGTGTAGTAGCGGGCGTCGGTGTGCCGCAAATTACGGCCATTTATGATTGCGCTACGGAAGCCCGCAAGCATGGAAAAGCGATCATTGCGGATGGAGGTATTAAATACTCTGGTGACGTCGTGAAGGCTCTCGCTGCTGGCGGACATGCTGTGATGCTCGGCAGCTTGCTGGCAGGAACAACAGAAAGTCCTGGAGAGACAGAAATTTACCAAGGCAGACGCTTTAAGGTTTACCGCGGAATGGGTTCCGTTGGCGCCATGGAAAAAGGCTCAAAGGATCGTTATTTCCAAGAAGATGCTAAGAAGTTTGTTCCGGAAGGTATCGAGGGACGCATTCCATACAAAGGACCGATTGCGGATACCTTGTATCAATTAGTCGGCGGTCTGCGTTCAGGCATGGGATATTGCGGAACGAAGGATATAACGGAACTTCGTGAAAAAGCGCAGTTCATCCGCATGACGGGTGCTGGTTTGAGAGAAAGTCACCCGCATGATGTGCAAATTACGAAGGAAGCACCTAACTATTCATTGTAAGGAAACGGATAAAGGCTGGATAAGAAAAGACCTCTTTTCTTATCCAGCCTTTTTTACTTACAAATCCCTCCAAAAAATTGGAATCAGCTAGTCCCATTCTCGTCTATATTTATAAAACTTAGTTATGATACAATAACGAAAGTGGGATAGAGATGGAGGGTTTGTGATGAGAAAAAAAGTGAAAAAAAAATACGGTATGATCATGCTCAGCCTGCTTTTAATTGCTGGTTTATGGCTGCCGGCCTCTAGTGTGCAGGCAGCTGAAACGATGAAAGTGAATGCGGGTGCAGCCATTTTGATCGATGCCGACAGCGGTCAAGTATTATTCGAGCAAAACGCTGATAAAATGCTTGGCATTGCCAGTATGACGAAAATGATGACAGAGTATTTGCTGCTGGAAGCAGTGAAGGAGAAGAAAGTATCTTGGGATCAAGAATATACGGTATCTGACTATGCTTATAAAATTTCTCAAGATAACAGCTTGTCGAATGTTCCGCTTCAGTTAGGTAAAAAGTATAATATTCGGGAATTATACGAAGCGATGGCGATTTATTCGGCGAACGCAGCTGCGATCGGCATCGCCGAGACGGTTGCCGGTTCAGAAGAAGAGTTTGTGAAATTAATGAACCGAAAAGCGAAAGAGCTCGGTTTAAAAGACTACAAATTTGTCAATGCTTCCGGACTTAGCAACAGTGATCTAAAAGGCATGCATCCGAAGTCGGGCACGCCAAAGGATGAGAATATTTTGTCTGCGCGGGCAACGGCTAAGCTCGCGTATGAGCTGTTAGAAGATTATCCGGAGGTATTGGAGACGAGCAGCATTCCATCCAAAACTTTCCGGGAAGGTACAGAAATGAAGAATTGGAATTGGATGCTTCCTTCTCTTGTGTTTGGATACAAAGGGATGACTGGACTAAAAACGGGGACAACTGATTTCGCCGGTTCTTGTTTTACCGGGACAGCAGAGCGTGACGGCCGGAAGTTGATCTCTGTCGTGATGAACGCAAAGGACGCCGGCGGCAAAAGCAGTCACACCGCCCGTTTTACTGAAACGAAAAAACTGCTTGATTATGGATTCAACCAGTTTGAACAAAAGGAAGTCTTTAAGAAGGGTTACCAAGTCAAGGGACAGAAAACAGTAAAAGTGAGCAAAGGCAAAGAAAAAGAAGTCGCTGTCCGCGCGCAAAGCCCTTATAAGATATATGTCAAGAAGGGAGAAAACCCGAACTTTAAAACTGTTTTTGAACCGAAAAATTCGTCTTTTAATAAAGATAAAGAAATTGAAGCACCCGTAAAAAAAGGGGAAGTGGTTGGTTTTATATCGGTGAGCATGAAAGGCGGTTCACCTGTTAAATACGTCACCTCCGAGGAAGAAAAGCAAGCAAAAGTACCGGTTGTAACAACAGAAAAAGTGGAAAAAGCCAATTGGTTTGTCCAATCTATGAGAGCGGTCGGCGGTTTCTTTGCTAATGTGTGGCACAGCATCGTGGATATCGTAACTGGTTGGTTTTAATGAAAAATCACCTTCTGATCTTGACAGAAGGTGATTTTTCGTGTTTATTAATATTTAAGCAAAAAATAAAATGTTTAGATTAATGAGAATTTTCATTGCAGTGAACCGTTTTATTTTTATAAGGAATACATATTAAGAAGAAGGCAGGGGGAATATAACATGAACACAGGTACAGAGCGTGTAAAACGCGGAATGGCAGAAATGCAAAAGGGCGGCGTTATCATGGATGTCGTCAACGCTGAGCAAGCGAAAATAGCGGAACAAGCGGGCGCTGTGGCGGTCATGGCGCTTGAGAGAGTCCCTTCTGATATCCGCGCTGCTGGCGGGGTTGCCCGCATGGCTGATCCGCGCATTATCGAAGAGGTGATGAACGCGGTAACCATTCCGGTCATGGCTAAAGCGCGAATTGGTCACATCGTAGAAGCTCGTGTCTTAGAAGCGATGGGAGTGGACTATATCGATGAGAGCGAAGTGCTGACACCGGCAGATGAAGAGTTTCATTTGCTGAAAAGTGAATTTACCGTTCCGTTTGTATGCGGATGCCGTGATCTTGGTGAAGCAGCCCGCCGCATCGGAGAAGGTGCTTCAATGCTAAGAACAAAAGGTGAACCGGGCACGGGAAATATTGTGGAAGCTGTTCGCCACATGCGTAAAGTGAATGCGCAGGTACGCAAAGTCGTTCATATGAACGAGGACGAACTGATGACAGAAGCAAAAGTGCTGGGTGCTCCGTTTGACGTTCTTCTGCAAATTAAAAAGGAAGGACGTCTTCCGGTTGTAAACTTCGCTGCAGGCGGAGTAGCAACTCCAGCGGATGCGGCGCTAATGATGCAGCTTGGCGCGGACGGTGTGTTCGTCGGATCAGGCATTTTTAAATCGGAAAACCCGGCTAAATTTGCACGGGCTATTGTCGAAGCAACTACGCACTATCAGGACTATCCATTAATTGCTGAGCTCTCCAAAGATCTCGGCACAGCCATGAAAGGTCTTGAAATTTCTGCGCTTGCACCAGAACAGCGCATGCAAGACCGCGGCTGGTAAGAAAAGGAGCGACCCAAATGATCAGAATCGGAGTGCTAGGTCTGCAAGGAGCGGTTCGTGAGCATGTGCGATCGATTGAAGCATCTGATGCGGAAGCGGTCGTTATAAAAAAAGCTGAACAGTTAAATGAAGTAGACGGCTTGATTCTTCCGGGCGGAGAAAGCACTACGATGCGCCGGCTGGCTGATTTATACGGATTTATGGAGCCGCTTCGAGAATTTGGCCGCCAAGGAAAGCCGATGTTCGGCACTTGCGCAGGGCTGATTATGCTGGCTAAGGAAATCGTCGGCTATGATGAGCCGCATGTTGGCTTAATGGACATTACGGTGGAGCGGAACTCCTTCGGGCGCCAGAAGGAAAGCTTCGAAGCTGAGCTGGCTATCAAAGGAATCGCGGAAACTTACACAGCAGTATTTATACGGGCGCCGCATATCGTCTCCGTGGGACCGGAAACAGAAGTTTTGGCTGAGTGTGATGGCAGAATCGTAGCGGCTAAAGACCGAAACTTCTTAGGCTGCTCTTTTCACCCGGAATTGACCGATGACCACCGCATCACCCGTTATTTCACAGAAATGGTGAAACAATCTAAAGGTGTGGGCATATGAGACAGCGAGTATGAAAGTCTTCCCTGTTTCGTGCCCGCTTATGGATTCTAAAAAAGAAGTCCCGCTATGGGATGAACTGATTTTTGAACCGGCACTTGCAGCCCGCACATGAATATAGTACATTGTAAGAGTCAACGTTATAAGGAAATCGATGAGAGGAAGCAGTAGCAAGTTTGTCCGTTCTTCAGAGAGCCGGTGGTTGGTGGAAACCGGTGAAAGGCGCTTGTGAATCCGTCCTCGAGTGAAATGCTGAATAAGTGAAAGTAGGCATTTACGGCAGAAACCGTTATTTTTTCGAGTGGAGAGCACTATGCTTTCAACTAGGGTGGCAGCGCGGGTATAACTCGTCCCTTTTAGAGGGACGGGTTTTTTTATTGAAAAAATAAAAGGAGGAGTACAAAATGTTAGATATTAAGTATTTACGCACGCATTTTGAAGAGGTAAAGCAGCGCTTGCAGCATCGCGGTGAAGATTTATCCGCATTTGATCATTTTGAGAAGCTGGACAAAAGACGCCGGGAGCTGCTGACACAAGCGGAAGAGCTGAAAAGCAAGCGTAACAGCGTATCTCAGCAGGTGGCGCAATTAAAGCGCGAAAAGCAAAATGCCGATGAATTAATCAAGGAGATGCGAGTGGTCGGTGACCGCATTAAAGAGCTTGATGGCGAGCTTAAACAGGTGGAAGGCGATTTGGATGCCTTGCTGCTGACGATTCCGAATATTCCTCATGAAAGCGTTCCGGTTGGCGAAACGGAAGATGACAATGTGGAAGTTCGTAAGTGGGGAACGGTGCCACAATTTGATTTTGAGGCGAAGCCGCACTGGGATGTAGCGGATGAATTGGATATCCTTGATTTCGAACGCGCCGGAAAAGTGACTGGAAGCCGCTTTGTTTTTTATAAAGGAATGGGAGCGAAGCTTGAGCGAGCCTTAATCAGCTTTATGCTTGATCTGCATTCAGAGGAGCATGGATATGAAGAAATGCTGCCTCCGTATATGGTAAATCGGGCAAGCATGACGGGGACAGGACAGCTTCCGAAGTTTGAAGAAGATGCTTTTTTAATTGAAGAAGAAGATTATTTCTTAATCCCTACCGCAGAAGTGCCTGTTACGAACTACCATCGTGATGAAATTTTGGATGCTGAACAGCTTCCGCTAGCTTACGCAGCATACAGCGCATGTTTCCGCTCAGAAGCTGGGTCAGCCGGCCGCGATACACGGGGATTGATTCGCCTGCACCAGTTTAATAAGGTGGAGCTTGTCCGCTTTGTGAAACCGGAAGATTCTTATCAAGAACTTGAAAAGCTGACCGGACATGCGGAGAAGGTGCTGCAATTGTTGGGACTGCCGTATCGGGTGATGAGTATGTGCACCGGAGATCTTGGTTTCACAGCTGCTAAAAAATATGATATTGAAGTTTGGCTCCCAAGCTACGGCACCTATCGGGAAATTTCCTCTTGCAGCAACTTCGAGGATTTCCAGGCGCGCCGGTCAAATATTCGTTTTCGCCGGGAGAAAAAAGGCAAGCCGGAACATGTTCATACATTGAATGGATCCGGATTAGCCATCGGCCGGACAGTGGCTGCTATTTTGGAGAATTATCAGCAGGAGGACGGCAGCGTTATAATTCCAGAGGTGCTGAGACCTTATATAGGCGGAAAAGAAAAGATTTCAAAATGATTAAAAAGGAGAGAGATTTTTCTCTCCTTTTTAATGAAACAATCTTGACAGAATAATGTGCATTGTGATAAATTAATTTTTGTCGATACGGAGGAATACCCAAGTCTGGCTGAAGGGATCGGTCTTGAAAACCGACAGGCGGGTCAAACCGCGCGGGGGTTCGAATCCCCCTTCCTCCTCCATTTTTGATTTAACAAGCGCATATAAATTGGAGATTACAAATCCGTTGCTTTCGGGCAGCGGATTTTTTCTGTCTGCGCTGCTGCAAGATGCTGACAGACTTCTCTTTAAGAAGAAAGGGGAAGTAAAGGTCCAAGTGAGAAATCATCACGCCGTTTTAATCCCCGATCCGTTCGGGCCTTGACAAGGGCGCTGCAGCGTTTTCTTTTCTGCAGCGGACGTGAAAGGAAACCTTGCTGTTTGGAGGTTTACCTTCATCATCGGGAGGAAGGTCTTTCATAAATTCTGCGCGTTTTGAAGGAGAGGTTTGCTTTTGAGTGAATTTTGAACTTGCAGACAGCAAAAGGGAATCATCCTTCTGGATCGCTTTCTATAAATCTTTCAATTGTTTCTGTTTGCGCATTGAGAATATTCCTCATCATATGCAGGGCGTATTGATTCTCCTTTTCGGTTTCGGAAGCAATTCCGTCTTCAGGAATATATAGCTGATACTCGCGCATATAGGCATCGTTAGCTGTGAAAAATACGCAAATATTCCCTGCTATACCGGTTATAATTAGGGTATCAGCTCCCAATTCATTAAGCAGTGTATGCAAGCCAGTGCCGTAAAAAGCGGAGTGCTTTGGTTTGATTAAGAAATAATCTTCTTGAGCCGGTTTCAATTGTTGTATAATATAGGCGCTGCGCTCATTTTGAGTGTATTCAATAATTTCCTCTAAGTCGGCTTTCCAAATACCGTAGTGATCATTGACATAAATAATGGGAATTCCCTTCCGCCGGCAAAAACTCTTTAATTTAATAAGAGAAGGACAAATAGCTGCTGTATGCCGAGCTAACAGATCTCCTTTTGGAAAGTTAAAATCATTGATAAAATCAATCATTAATAAGGCGTATCGATTCTTTCTTTTTTTCATTTTGTGAAAGCCTCCTTGGTCAGTATCTTTTATCCCGCATGTAAGCTGCCTTTATCTCCCTCTTTCAGAATGGAGACGGGAAGCAAAAGCCTAAGCAGGAGATCACGCCAGCTATAGGCCTGATCCGCTCAGGCCTGCACGATGCAGGTGACAAAGGCGCCGCAGCGGGATGTTTTGCGATGGCAGCCTTCAGCAGCGGAGATGAATGAAAACCCTGCTGTTTAAAGGTTCATATTATTTTTACCCGCAATTTCATTAAAGGAGCATGAAATGTGATAAAAAACGATGAATTTTATATGCGCCTCGCTCTGGCGGAGGCGAGAAAAGCAGGTGAATTAGGTGAAGTGCCGATTGGCGCAGTAATAGTCTATGAAGGAGAAGTGATTTCTTCAGCCTTCAATTTGAGGGAGACAACTCAAAAGGCGGCTGCGCATGCTGAAATGCTGGCGATTGAACAGGCCTGTGAGAAGTTAGGGACGTGGAGGCTTGAAAAGGCGGAGCTCTATGTTACGTTAGAACCGTGTCCTATGTGCAGCGGCGCCATTATTTTATCCCGGGTGGCGCGCGTGGTTTACGGAGCGAAAGACCCAAAAGCCGGCTGTGCCGGTACGCTGATGAACTTGCTTGAAGACAGCCGCTTTAATCATCAGAGCCAAGTGGTATCCGGCGTGCTGGCACAAGAATGCGGCCAAATATTAACAGACTTTTTTCGAGAGTTGAGAAGGCGGAAGAAAGCGGAAAAGAAAGCGTAGGAGCCGCAAGAAAATGACTAGAGGTTGCTTTTTAATATCAAAGGTTGTATAATATGATCTGTGTCAGATTTAATCATCAGACACAATTTCATAGTGGTATCAATTTTGCCGTGCTAGGTGGGGAGGTAGCGGTGCCCTGCACCCACAATCCGCTCTAGTGGGACTGAATCCCTTCCCGAGGCTGCCATACTGTAGGGTCTGCCTTAAGTAAGTGGTGTTGACATCCGGGTCCTGCGCAATGGGAACCCATGAACCATGTCAGGTCCGGAAGGAAGCAGCATTAAGTGGACTCTCTCATGTGCCGCGGGGCAGCCTGGATCGAGCTAACTGCTTAAGTAACGCTTATGGTTGGCTGTCGACGGAAGGTGCACGGCAGTTATATACTAATGACGAATGCTCATCCGTTTGGATGAGTTTTTTTGTGTTTGCTTTGTAAAAGTAATTTTTAATAAGGTATAATACAAATAAACATCAATGCGACAAAAAGGAGGGGGAAAATGAGTTATCAGGCATTATATCGCGTGTGGCGGCCGCAAAACTTTATGGATGTAGTCGGCCAGGAGCACGTCACCAAAACATTGCAAAATGCCCTCCTTCAACAAAAAATTTCGCATGCTTATTTGTTTTCTGGTCCCAGGGGAACAGGGAAAACGAGCGCTGCAAAAATCTTGGCAAAAGCCGTTAACTGTGAGCTGGCTCCGACAGCAGAGCCCTGCAATCAATGCCCAGCTTGCCAGGGCATAACGGATGGCTCGATTCAAGATGTGATTGAAATTGACGCGGCTTCCAATAACGGTGTGGACGAAATCAGGGACATTCGTGATAAAGTGAAGTATGCACCGAGTGCAGTCAAATATAAGGTATACATCATTGACGAGGTTCATATGCTTTCGATCGGAGCATTTAACGCCCTCTTGAAGACGCTTGAGGAACCCCCGCAGCACGTTCTGTTTATATTAGCTACAACAGAACCACACAAGATCCCGCTCACTATCATTTCCAGATGTCAGCGTTTTGACTTCAAACGAATCACGTCAAAAGCCATTGTGGGAAGAATGAAACAAATCGTTGATGAAAGCGGATTGTCTTATGAAGAGAAAGTGCTGCCGATTATTGCCCGAGCGGCGGAAGGAGGCATGCGTGATGCGCTCAGCCTGCTTGATCAAGCCATTTCATACAGCCGCGATGAGCTGACGGAAGAAGACGCGCTCACGGTTACAGGAGCTGTCGGCCAAGAGCTGCTTAATCAGCTGGGGAAAGCCGTTCTTGACAAAAATGCGGCAAAAGCGCTTGCCATTCTTGACCAGCTGCTTATGCAAGGGAAGGATCCCAGCAGGTTCGCGGAGGATTTCGTTTTATATTTTCGAGATATGCTGCTTTACAAAACAGCGCCTCAGCTTGAGGAATCACTGGAGCGGGTGCTGGTGGATGAAGAGTTTGCTCGTTTAGCTGAGAATATGGAATTAGAACAAATTTACAAACACATCCATATTTTAAATCAGACACAGCAAGAGATGAGGTTCTCTAATCACGCGCGCATTTATTTAGAAGTGGCATTAGTGAAGCTTTGCCAAGCTGAAGCGCCGGTGCAAGCGGCGCATCTTCCAAATATTGAACCGCTGATGGAGAGAATACAAGCGCTTGAAAAAGAGGTGCAGAAGCTTCGAAGCCAGCCGGCTCAGGCAGTGAATAAAGCTGCGGATGCTGCTCCTTCTTCCAGACGAAGCAAGCGGTCTAGCAGAGACTTCAAGGCGCCGGTTGCCAAAATCGAAAAGGTGCTGGCTGAAGCAACCAAGCAGGACATCCAACTCATTAAAAGTCGATGGGGGGATATGCTGCAAGAGTTTCATGAGCGGCAAATGCGGTCACAAGCCGCTTTATTAAATGATGCGGAGCCGGTAGCTGCTTCCGCTGATGCCTTCGTGTTAAAATTTAAATACGAGATACATTGTCAGATGGCTACTGATAATCAGCTGTTTATGGAATCCATCGCTTCCGCTATTCAGCGGCTGACGGGGAACCTGTATCAGCCCATCGGCGTTCCGGAAGATGATTGGCGATCCATCAGACAGCATTTTATTCAGTCGCACAAGACGGATTTTCAGGATCAGCCGGAACAGCCGGAACAGCGGGAAGAGGATCTAGTTGTTTCTGAAGCAGTGAAGCTTGTCGGGGAAGATCTGATCGAAATTAAAGATTAATTATTTGGAGGATGAAAAGATGCGTGGAATGGGAAATATGCAGAACATGATGAAGCAAATGCAAAAGATGCAAAAGAAAATGGCGGAGGCGCAAGAGCAGCTGGCAGCCAAGCAATTTGAGGGAACAGCCGGCGGCGGTATGGTGACCGTTGTAATGTCCGGTCAAAAACAAGTGCTTGACGTGCAAATTAACGAAGAGGTGGTTGATCCCGAGGACGTGGAAATGCTGCAAGATTTGGTTCTTGCGGCAACGAATGACGCCCTGAAAAAGGTGGATGAAGAAACCAACTCAACGATGGGCCAATTTACCAAAGGAATGAACCTTCCTTTCTAGGAGGTGTATAACAGATGTACTATCCTGAACCGATCACAAAGCTGATTGACAGTTTTATGAAGTTGCCAGGCATCGGGCCTAAAACAGCGGCTCGTCTGGCCTTTTTTGTTCTTGATATGAAAGAAGAAGATGTGCTGGATTTCGCTAAGTCCCTAGTGAATGCAAAGCGGGATCTGGGCTATTGCTCCGTCTGCGGCCATATCACCGATCAGGATCCGTGCTCCATTTGCGAGGATGAGCGCCGCGACCGCAGTGTGATTTGTGTAGTGCAAGATACGAAGGATGTCATCGCTATGGAGAAAATGAAAGAATACAACGGTCTCTATCATGTCCTTCAAGGGGCGATTTCTCCAATGGAAGGGATTGGCCCGGAAGATATTAATGTGCCTGATCTATTAAAAAGACTTCAGGATGAAACCATTCATGAAGTGATTCTTGCGACCAACCCTAATATTGAAGGGGAAGCAACAGCTATGTACATTTCGCGTCTGCTCAAGCCGACTGGCATTCGTGTGACGCGCATCGCCCATGGTCTGCCTGTCGGCGGCGATCTCGAATACGCAGATGAAGTCACCTTGTCTAAGGCGTTAGAAGGCAGAAGAGAAGTATAGGAAGGAGATCGTCATGTTTTTTCGCAAAAGAAACAAGCTGAAGGCTGAATGCGATGAACGGTTAATACAGCTTCTTGAACATACAAGACAAGAATGGTTTCAGCATAGAGAACTTCTGCGGCTTAGCTTTGATCATAACGAAGAGTTGGCAGCTCAAACGAAAATACGGGAAGCCAAGTATTTCTTTTTATTCCGGGAAGTGAAGAAGAGAAATATCAGCATAAAAAACTAACAGCCCCATATTCTATTAGTAAAGGACAAACTTTATTTTTAGAATGGGAGAGGAAACGGTTGTATATTTTGGCTGGTCTTGTCGTCTTCATTCTATGTGTCGGTCTATTAGCAAGCCTGTCTTCACCGATTAGGCCGGTAAAGCTTGTGAGCATGTTTTTGATGAAAGCAGTCATCGGCGCTTTTTTTCTTTTTTTGCTGAATTCGTTTAGCGGCGAATACGGTTTGCACGTGCCTATTAATTTATTCACCTCTGCCGTAGCGGGAATTCTCGGCATAGCCGGTGTAATTGCGCTGGCGGCCATTCAATTATGGATTATTTGATCAAAGCAGCCTGAGCAGTTTCAGGCTGCTTTGATTCTTTTATCCGCATGTCAAGCGCACTTTAATCAAGTAAAAAATAAAAAAGCATTGACTGCTCCGTGAAGGGTTGGTATATTAGATAACGTTGTTGCTGAAAAGAAGTCAGCTAGTACACTGTTAAAAAAGTTGTTGACTTTGATTTAACAACATGTTAAGATAATAAAGTCGCTTGAGAGCGATACAGATGGAACATTGAAAACTGAACAAAATAAACGTCAACGTTAATTCAATTTATTATTATGAGCTAAGCAAACAATCTTATCGGAGAGTTTGATCCTGGCTCAGGACGAACGCTGGCGGCGTGCCTAATACATGCAAGTCGAGCGGACTTAGCGGGAGCTTGCTCCTGCTTGAGTCAGCGGCGGACGGGTGAGTAACACGTGGGTAACCTGCCTGTAAGACGGGGATAACTCCGGGAAACCGGGGCTAATACCGGATAAGTTCTTTCTTCGCATGAAGGAAGATTGAAAGGCGGCTTCGGCTGTCGCTTACAGATGGACCCGCGGCGCATTAGCTAGTTGGTGAGGTAACGGCTCACCAAGGCGACGATGCGTAGCCGACCTGAGAGGGTGATCGGCCACACTGGGACTGAGACACGGCCCAGACTCCTACGGGAGGCAGCAGTAGGGAATCTTCCGCAATGGACGAAAGTCTGACGGAGCAACGCCGCGTGAGTGAAGAAGGTTTTCGGATCGTAAAGCTCTGTTGTCAGGGAAGAACAAGTGTCGGAGTAACTGCCGGCACCTTGACGGTACCTGACCAGAAAGCCACGGCTAACTACGTGCCAGCAGCCGCGGTAATACGTAGGTGGCAAGCGTTGTCCGGAATTATTGGGCGTAAAGCGCGCGCAGGCGGTCTTTTAAGTCTGATGTGAAAGCCCACGGCTCAACCGTGGAGGGTCATTGGAAACTGGAAGACTTGAGTGCAGAAGAGAAGAGCGGAATTCCACGTGTAGCGGTGAAATGCGTAGAGATGTGGAGGAACACCAGTGGCGAAGGCGGCTCTTTGGTCTGTAACTGACGCTGAGGCGCGAAAGCGTGGGGAGCGAACAGGATTAGATACCCTGGTAGTCCACGCCGTAAACGATGAGTGCTAAGTGTTGGAGGGTTTCCGCCCTTCAGTGCTGCAGCTAACGCATTAAGCACTCCGCCTGGGGAGTACGGCCGCAAGGCTGAAACTCAAAGGAATTGACGGGGGCCCGCACAAGCGGTGGAGCATGTGGTTTAATTCGAAGCAACGCGAAGAACCTTACCAGGTCTTGACATCCTCTGACCGCTCTGGAGACAGAGCTTTCCCCTTCGGGGGACAGAGTGACAGGTGGTGCATGGTTGTCGTCAGCTCGTGTCGTGAGATGTTGGGTTAAGTCCCGCAACGAGCGCAACCCTTGATCTTAGTTGCCAGCATTCAGTTGGGCACTCTAAGGTGACTGCCGGTGACAAACCGGAGGAAGGTGGGGATGACGTCAAATCATCATGCCCCTTATGACCTGGGCTACACACGTGCTACAATGGATGGTACAAAGGGCTGCAAGACCGCGAGGTTTAGCCAATCCCATAAAACCATTCTCAGTTCGGATTGCAGGCTGCAACTCGCCTGCATGAAGCCGGAATCGCTAGTAATCGCGGATCAGCATGCCGCGGTGAATACGTTCCCGGGCCTTGTACACACCGCCCGTCACACCACGAGAGTTTGCAACACCCGAAGTCGGTGGGGTAACCCTTACGGGAGCCAGCCGCCTAAGGTGGGGCAGATGATTGGGGTGAAGTCGTAACAAGGTAGCCGTATCGGAAGGTGCGGCTGGATCACCTCCTTTCTAAGGATAACGGAAAGTAAGAACGCTGTTCTTACTCCAACGAAACGTGACGTTTTATTTTGTTCAGTTTTGAAGGATGAATGCCTTCAAAAGATCAACATTGTTCTTTGAAAACTGGATAATATCGTATAAAGTAACCAAGCAATACCGAGTAATCGCCATTTTAGGTTAAGTTAGAAAGGGCGCACGGTGGATGCCTTGGCACTAGGAGCCGATGAAGGACGGGACTAACACCGATATGCTTCGGGGAGCTGTAAGTAAGCTTTGATCCGGAGATTTCCGAATGGGGAAACCCGCTGTTCGTAATGGAACAGCATCCCTGTCTGAATCCATAGGACAGGAGAAGGCACACCCGGGGAACTGAAACATCTCAGTACCTGGAGGAAGAGAAAGCAAACGCGATTCCCTGAGTAGCGGCGAGCGAAACGGGAACAGCCCAAACCAGAAGGCTTGCCTTCTGGGGTTGTAGGACACTCTATATGGAGTTACAAAAGAGCGGCATAAGCGAAGCGGTCTGGAAAGGCCCATCAGAGAAGGTAACAATCCTGTAGCTGAAATGCCTCTCTCTCCTGAGTGGATCCTGAGTACGGCGGAACACGTGAAATTCCGTCGGAATCCGGGAGGACCATCTCCCAAGGCTAAATACTCCCTAGTGACCGATAGTGAACCAGTACCGTGAGGGAAAGGTGAAAAGCACCCCGGAAGGGGAGTGAAAGAGATCCTGAAACCGTGTGCCTACAAGTAGTCAGAGCCCATTTATGGGTGATGGCGTGCCTTTTGTAGAATGAACCGGCGAGTTGCGATTTCATGCGAGGTTAAGCCGAGAAGGCGGAGCCGCAGCGAAAGCGAGTCTGAACAGGGCGAATGAGTATGAGGTCGCAGACCCGAAACCAGGTGATCTACCCATGTCCAGGGTGAAGGTAAGGTAACACTTACTGGAGGCCCGAACCCACGCACGTTGAAAAGTGCGGGGATGAGGTGTGGGTAGCGGTGAAATTCCAATCGAACCTGGAGATAGCTGGTTCTCTCCGAAATAGCTTTAGGGCTAGCCTCAAGGGAAGAGTCTTG
>NZ_KZ454940.1:763021-814204 GCF_002797355.1 Bacillus xiapuensis
GCGGCGAGAGCAGCGGATTTGAACTAAGCGCCTCAAGATGCCGAGCATCATTGTGAAGGAATGGTGTTTTTTTCTAAAGGTAAAGTATTTCACGCTGGATGGATCGGTGAGTTCAAATAGATTGTCATATTTTTAGAACGATTGGGCATACTAGCATTTAGGAGGTGGAGACGCTGAATAAAACAAATGAGATTCGTCATTGCATTATTTGTGAGCAAGAGAAACCAAGGGGAATCCATATAATTACGGCCTTTATTTGCTTGGAGTGTGAGCGGGAGATCGTAGGCACGGCTCCTGAGGATGAAGCGTATACCCGCATCGTGAAGAAGATGAGGAAAATCAGAAGACCATCCGTTTTTTCGTGAGTGATTCTATGTTAGGCTAGTAGAAAAGTATAGTAAAGGCAGGCTCTCAAGTGAATCAAAATCGTATACCTATTATGGAAGCACTGTGGCATTATAGAAACCAGGAGCCCCTGTCTTTTCATGTTCCTGGTCATAAAAACGGGCAGGTGCAGATACCGGGGCTTCCTGAGGAATTTCTGAAGCTGCTCCAATATGACTTGACTGAGATTTCAGGGCTGGATGATTTTCATTCACCTGAAGGCTGTATATTGGAGGCGCAGGAGCTATTAATAGAATTGTATAAAACGAGAAAAAGTTATTTTCTTGTCAATGGAAGCACAGTGGGCAATTTAGTGATGATTCTTGCTGTATGTAAGGAAGGAGATACTGTATTTGTGCAGCGCAATTGTCATAAGTCCATATTGAATGCTTTAAAGTTGGCCAACGTGCATCCGGTATTTTTAGAGCCGGATTATGACAGCCGCTTCCAGGCAGCGGGCGGGGTTCATATCGAAACTGTGCGTCAAGCATATAAACTGTATTCTTCTGTGCGGGCACTGATCATCACTTATCCGAATTATTATGGAATGGCTCCTCCGCTTAAGGAAATGATCCAAATGGCTAAAGCTAATGGCTCGCTTGTTTTAGTAGATGAAGCGCACGGACCGCATTTTGTTTTAGATGATCCTATTCCCCCGAGCTCTTTGGAATGGGGAGCCGATATTGTAGTGCAATCAGCTCACAAAATGCTGCCGGCGATGACAATGGGCTCTTATTTACATGTGCATTCAAAAGAAATTTCGTTAGAACCGCTTGAATTTTATTTGCAGGCTCTGCAGTCCAGCAGCCCTTCTTATCCGATTATGGCCTCGTTAGATGCGGCTCGCGCCTATGTAGCTAATATGACCAAGGAAGACATCGCTCATACCGTGCGCACACGAACAGCAATAGCGGAGCATTTTCAGGTTAAAGGGGTTGAAACCTTGCAGCCGGAAGACCCGTTGAAACTAGTGCTTCGCAAGCAGGGATACTCGGGGTATGAATTGCAGCAGCAATTAGAAGCTGCCGGCATATTTACAGAGCTGGCGGACCCTTCTCAAGTACTATGCACGCTGCCTTTGCTGCAAAAAGCGGACAAGAATGCATTCAGTCAGCATGCTGCAAGCAAAATAAGCGCTTTAGATTTGCCTTTTAAAACGCCTAATGGTCTTATAGACCGGGCGATGCAAGAGTCGTCCGCAAAGAAAATCTCGACATTAGCCCTTTCTTACCGGGAACAAGATCTATTTCCAAGGAAATGGATCTCTTTGGAGGGAGCAAGGGGGAAAGTGTCTGCGGAAACAGTGATACCTTATCCTCCTGGTATTCCGTTAGTGATGACGGGAGAGGCGCTCACTGAAAGGCAGCTGGACATTTTACAGAAACTCTTGGAAAATAATGTGCATATTCAAGGAGGACGCGGGTTAAAAGAGAACAAAATCGCTGTATTTTCCAATTCAAAAAGAACGTAAGATACATAATAAGAACAGCTTGAATCAAACGGAAGCAAGGCGGTATGGAGGTTAAGAGATGAGTAAAGGAATCTTTATTACAATAGAAGGACCTGAAGGAGCGGGCAAAACGAGTGTCATTCCCCTGCTTGCTCGGCGATTAGAAGCGGAAGGCTATCAAGTCATTGTGACACGGGAACCCGGCGGCATCTCGATTTCTGAACAGATTCGAGAAGTCATCTTAGATAAAAAGAATAGTGAAATGGATGGGCGTACAGAGGCGTTATTATATGCGGCGGCTAGAAGGCAGCATCTAGTGGAGAAAGTCCAGCCCGCTCTTCAGGAAGGAAAGGTCGTTCTTTGTGATCGCTTTATTGACAGCTCTCTTGCTTATCAAGGATACGCAAGAAAATTAGGGGTGGAAGCAGTATATGAAATCAACCAGTTTGCCATCGGTGATAGGATGCCAGACGTGACGCTGCTGTTTGACGTCAGGCCGGAAGTAGGGCTTCAGCGGATTCAAAGCGGCAATGAGCGCGAGATAAACCGCTTAGATTTAGAGTCATTGTCCTTTCATGAAGAAGTCAGATGTGGTTATTTAAGCTTGGCGAAACGGTTCCCCCAGCGGATTGTGACCATTAATGCCGAAGCGCCGATGGAACAAGTGGCCGATGACAGCTTTGCCGTCATTCAGGAGAAAATGAAGGAGTACGGCTGCTAGGGGAAACGCTTTAAATTTTCTTTTGCCTCTGCGGGGTATTCGTTTTCTTGATATAATACAAGGAAAAGGATCGTTCATGAGGAGGAATATAGAGATGAAACTAATATTAGCAGTCGTGCAGGATCAGGACAGCCACCGATTGTCGCAGGCATTGATTGACGGTGATTTCCGGGCAACCAAGCTGGCTTCTACGGGCGGCTTTTTAAAAGCGGGCAACACCACATTTATCATTGGAACGGATGATGAACGACTGGAAGAAGCGTTGAGCATCATTAAAGACAGCTGCCAATCGAGAGATCAGATCGTAGCGCCTGTTTCACCGATGGGCGGAAACGCCGATACGTATATTCCGTATCCAGTAGAGGTGCCGGTTGGGGGAGCGACTGTATTTGTCTTGCCAATTGAACAATTCCATCAATTTTAACAGGGGACATTTTATATGAAAATTAATAAAGATATACATGTAAATATCGATAAACCGCGGAATGACCACAGGATGGAACAGGCGGGCAAATCAAAATTTGCTCACTTTGTTCAGCAGCAAGGCCAGCAGCTGAAAACGGATCAGATCCAGCGTCTGCTGGCAGATATTGAAGGAGCGGGAGAACGGCTGGCTCGATCCCGCACCTTTCAAGACTTGGCTAAATACAAAACACTTATCCGCCGCTTTATCCGAGAAACGGTTGAATTCGGTATGAGCTTGAAAAATTCTCATACGTGGGACCAATTTGGCGAAGGCCGCAAACTGAAAATTGTCGAAACCATCGATGAGAAGCTGATCGAGTTAACGGAGGAAGTAATGAGCAAAGATAAGGAAGCCGTTGATTTGCTCGGGAAAATCGGTGAAATTAAAGGGTTGCTCATCAATTTATACACATAGGCAGGGATGAAGATGTCCGAGGTATGGAGAGAACTAAATGAACGGCAGCCTGTCGTGCTCCGAATGCTGTCCAACAGCTTGGCAAAGGAGCGAGTTGCCCACGCTTATATTTTCGAGGGCGACCCCGGCACAGGTAAAAGGCAAGCGGCAGCTCTGTTTGCCCAAAGCTTGCTCTGTGAAGAAGAAGGAATAGCACCATGCGGGGTATGCCACCGCTGCCGGCGAATCGAGAGCGGCAATCACCCGGATGTTCATTATATTGAGCCTGATGGCTTGTCCATTAAAAAGCATCAGATTGCTTTTCTTCAGCAAGAATTCAGCAAGACGGCGGTTGAAGCCAGCCGCAAAATTTATATTATTCAGCATGCTGATAAGATGACAGCCAGCGCAGCTAACAGCTTGCTGAAGTTTCTGGAGGAACCTCAATCCGATACCGTGGCCATGCTGCTGACGGAGCAGGTTCAGCGGATGCTCCCAACGATCATTTCCAGATGCCAGGTTCTAACGTTTCGTCCTTTGCCCTATAATCAGCTTAAAAATAAGCTGATGGAAGAAGACGTCTCCCTCCCGATGGCCTCACTGGCGGCCAAGCTGACGAATCATTTTCAGGAAGCACTTGAACTCTGTCATGAAGAGTGGTTTGCACAGTCACGCAAAATAGTGTTAAAATTATATGAAGTTCTTCAGAGAGACTCATTGGAAGCAATGGTCAAACTGCAGGAGGACTTTAACGGGCATTTTAAAGATAAACAACAAGTGAACCAAGCGCTAGATTTGCTGCTGCTGCTTTTCAAAGATATATTATCGTTGCAGATGGGAAAAGAGACCGATCTTGCTTATCCTGATCAGCTTGCTCTGCTCAAAAACATGGCTCTGCAATCTTCTGCCGCCAGAATAACAGAGCAAATGACAGCCATTTTAGAAGCGAAACGTAAGCTTGATGCCAATATGAATCCGCAGCTGTTAATGGAACAGCTTGTGTTGAAATTACAGGGGGGAGCATCCTTTGTATGATGTAGTAGGAGTGCGCTTTAAAAAAGCGGGCAAAATATATTACTTTGATCCAGTGGAACTGCAGATCAAAAAGAACGACCATGTGATCGTTGAAACGGTCCGAGGCGTAGAGCATGGACAGGTTGTTGTCGGTCCGAAGAAAGTGGAAGAGAATGATATCGTTCTCCCGTTGAAAAAGGTCATTCGCATCGCCGACCAAAAAGACCACTTGATTGTGGAAGAAAATAAAGCAGCGGCGGAAGAAGCCTTTGGCATCTGCTGCCATAAAATTGAAGAACATCATTTGGAAATGAAGCTAGTGGACGTTGAATATACATTTGATCGCAATAAAGTGATCTTTTATTTTACAGCTGACGGGCGAGTGGACTTTCGGGAACTGGTAAAAGATTTAGCAGCTATTTTCCGGACAAGAATTGAGCTGCGCCAAATCGGTGTACGCGACGAAGCGAAGATGCTTGGGGGAATTGGTCCATGCGGCAGGATGCTGTGCTGTTCCACGTTTTTAGGTGACTTTGAACCAGTTTCCATTAAAATGGCCAAGGATCAGAATCTTTCATTAAACCCCACAAAAATTTCAGGCTTATGCGGCCGGTTAATGTGCTGCTTGAAGTATGAGAATGATGAATATGAAGCGGCTAAGAAAATTCTTCCCGATGTCGGTGAAAAAGTCAATACCCCTCAAGGCCCTGGTAAAGTGGTGGGGTTAAATATTTTAGAGAGAGTTCTTCAAGTGGAAGTGTTCGAACATGCGCGAGTGCTAGAATATTCAGTGGAAGAGATTTCGAAAGAAGATGCCATTTCAGCACAAGCCACAGAGTAATGGGGTGGAATGATTGGATAAAAAAGAATTCTTCGATTCAGTCAGCGATATGGAACTGCAAATTGGCCAGTTGTATAAGCAGCTTGGGGACTTGAAACAAGGCCTAGCAAAAATGATGGAAGAAAACCACTCATTAAAGCTAGAAAACGAAAACTTGCGGCGAAGGATGGAAGAGTTGGAGTTTTCCCGGGAAGTAGCTAGACGGCAAACTGCTGGAAACAACATTGGTCCAAGTCCTGCCAAGCTGGTGGATGTCGGGGAAGGATATGACAACCTAGCTAGGCTGTATCAAGAAGGCTTTCATATTTGCAATGTTCATTTCGGCAGTCCGCGTAAGGACGAAGATTGCTTGTTTTGTTTATCGTTTTTAAATAAAAAATAAGAAATCGTTTTGGCGAGGCTGTCCTGTAGGCCAGTGCTTGGAGCTTTTCAATTTGTTCTCTGGCAAAGCTGCCGGAGAAAGGAGGTTGGAAGTCAAGCCTGTCTTTGGGACAGCCTCTATTTTAATCCCGCAGTCATCAGCAGTACGCCCCCGATCAGAAGAAGCGAAGACTCGCAAATGGGGGAGAAAGCGGCTGCTGGTTGTTGAAGTTTCACTTTAGGATCTGTTCAAGGAGGCAGCCGCTGCCTGGCAGTGCGTTAAACTGTGCCGATCCTAGGGGAAGGCCCCGGCATGAAAGATGGATGGGGTCTGTTTCATGTGGGAGGATGACAAAATTGGAGGAAACAGAGAATGGTGAACTTGAAAGGTGATGAACGACTCGATTATTTACTAGCGGAAGAAAGGAGGATCATTCAAAGCCCATCTGTGTTTGCTTTTTCATTAGATGCTGTGCTCCTTGCCCGCTTTGCGTCTCTTCCGCTTAAAAAGGGATCTATTATTGATTTATGCTCGGGAAACGGCGTGATTCCCCTTTTAATGAGCGCGCGCACGAAGGTTGCGATTACTGGCGTTGAAATACAGGAACGCTTATATGATATGGCTATCCGCAGCATTGAGTACAACCGCTTGCAGCATCAGATTTCTATGGTGCATGGTGACTTGAAGGATGCTCCTCAATTATTGGGATATGAAAAGCATGCGCTGGTTACGTGCAACCCTCCTTATTTTTTAACGCCATCCGATAAAGAATTAAACAGAAACGAACATTTATCCATCGCTCGCCATGAAATATGCTGTACGTTAGAGGATTGTGTTCGTTCAAGCAGCCAGCTGTTAAAGCAGGGAGGCAAAGCCGCTTTTGTTCACCGTCCGGGCAGGCTGCTTGATTTAGTGACGCTGATGAGAGAGTACCGCCTTGAACCGAAGCGGCTTCGCTTTGTTTACCCGAAGCAAGGCAAAGAAGCTAACACCATTTTAATTGAGGCTATAAAGGATGGAGCACCGGATCTGAAAGTCCTGCCGCCATTGTATGTATACGATGATCAAGATGAGTATACAAGCGAAGTGAGAGAGATATTATATGGCAGCGGGCAGTAAGCATTTCTTTTATGTAGTGGAGTGCCGAGATGGTTCCTTTTACGCCGGGTATACCACAAATGTAGAAAAGAGGATTCAGACGCATAATGCCGGAAAAGGAGCGAAATACACAAGGGGGCGCGGACCGGTCCGGCTGGTTCATGCGGAGATGTTTTCCACGGTTCAGGAAGCGATGCAGGCTGAATATGCCTTTAAGCAGCTGACTAGAAAGAAGAAGCTGGAGTATTTACAAAAGGAGGGGCGATGCAGTGATAGCCAAACAAAAAAGTTATTTAAATGAGGGAAAGGGCGCCTTATATTTGGTGCCCACGCCGATCGGCAACCTTGAGGATATGACGTTCCGGGCGATTCGCATCATGAAGGAAGCGGATGTCATTGCGGCGGAGGATACAAGAAACACGAAGAAGCTCTGTCACTATTTTGACATTTCGACACCGTTGGTCAGCTACCATGAACATAACAAGGAAACGAGTGGCAGGCAGTTGCTGGAGCAGATCAGCAGAGGAGAAATAGTAGCGCTTGTGAGCGATGCCGGCATGCCTTCGATTTCTGATCCTGGTTATGAGCTGGTGTCCTCAGCAATAAAAAGGGGTATTTCGGTCATTCCGCTTCCGGGAGCCAATGCGGCGCTGACCGCGCTGATTGCCTCGGGACTTGCGCCGCAGCCGTTTTACTTTTACGGCTTTTTAAGCCGCAGCAAAAAAGAAAAGAAAAACGAGCTGGTTCAATTGAATGCGAGCCGGGATACGTTTATTTTGTACGAATCTCCCCATCGGCTCAAGGAGACGCTGGCTGCGATGGCAGAAGTATTAGGAGAAACGCGGAGAATGGTTTTATGCCGCGAGCTGACAAAGAAATTTGAAGAATTTCTGCGGGGAACAGTAGGGGAGGCGCTTGCTTGGTCGAAAGAGGGGGAGATCAAGGGCGAGTTTTGTTTAATCATCGAAGGCAATGAAGAGGAACAAGCAGTGGAAGAACAGCCATGGTGGACATCCTTATCCGTCATCGAGCATGTGAATTATTACATCAATGAACAGTCGCTTTCTTCAAAAGAAGCCATCAAGCAAACGGCCAAGGATCGAAAAACTGGGAAAAGAGAGATCTATCAGGCGTATCATGTCGAATCGTAATGCGTTTAAAGCGTTTCCCGATTGTTTTCTTCATAAAAAGCAGGCTGTCTCATCAAGAGACAGCCTGCTTTAGTCTGAATGATTATTTAAAAGACTCTTGGATTTCTTTGATTAATTGCTCGGCCCCTTCACGGCTTAGAATTAATTTACCGCCGGCAAGCTTCACGTTGTCATCAGACACCTCACCAGTGATTTGGCATGTCATGCTTGGCTTGTATTTCTTTAAAATGATTTTGTCGTCGTCCACATAAATCTCCAATGCATCCTTCTCAGCAATTCCTAGAGTGCGGCGAAGTTCGATCGGGATCACGACCCGTCCTAGCTCGTCGACTTTACGTACAATTCCTGTTGATTTCATAATTATCGTTCTCCTCTCAAAATAAGTATTTAGAAAAAAAGCAGTCTGAAAACTTTATCGTCAATTTTCGACATTTTTTTATTTATGCCTATATCATACCAACGTTTCCTGTGATCGTCAACAAGAAAATGTAATTTTACCAATCAATGTAAGAGTGGGAGACCCTTGATAAAATAGGATTCACGCCTTGAGGAATAAAAAGGAAATAAAAAAATATGAAATTTGTCGAATCATATAAGACAGTCGAAGAAGAGGTGAAAAATATTTAAAGAAAAATAGATTAAGTATTTACAATTGCTATGGAATGAGGGAAAATGAAGATGGCGGCTATTTTGCCGCTTATGTATATTTTTTTCCTAAAAGAGTTATAATGTCAGTGAATTTCATATGAATGCCCAATTATGGCAGCGTGTAAATGGAAGCTCTCGACCGTTGGGTGAGAGCCTTTTCTATATAAGTACTTAATGATTATAGGAGGTTTAGGAATTGAACGATCAAGCGAAGACATTTTACATTACAACACCTATATACTATCCAAGCGGGAATCTACATATTGGTCATGCCTATACGACCGTAGCCGGTGACGCGATGGCTCGTTACAAAAGAATGCGGGGCTTCGATGTAATGTATTTGACAGGAACGGATGAACATGGTCAAAAGATCCAGCGAAACGCTGAAAAAGCCAATGTTACACCTCAGCAGTATGTCGATGACATCGTCGCAGGCATTCAGCGCCTTTGGAAGAAGCTTGATATTTCTTATGATGACTTTATTCGGACGACAGAGGATCGGCATAAAAAAATTGTCGAGAAAATATTCCAGAAGCTTTTAGATCAAGGGGATATTTATCTCGGTGAGTATGAAGGCTGGTACTCCATTCCCGATGAAACCTTTTACACAGAAACCCAGCTGGTGGAGAAAGAATTCAATGAAGCGGGGGAAGTTATTGGCGGGAAAAGCCCGGACAGCGGCCATCCTGTTGAGAAGGTGAGAGAAGAATCATATTTCTTCCGCATGAGCAAATACGCTGACCGCTTGCTGCAATTTTATGAAGAGAACCCTGATTTTATCCAGCCGGAATCACGCAAAAATGAAATGATTAATAACTTTATTAAGCCGGGTCTTGAAGACTTAGCTGTTTCGCGGACGACATTTGATTGGGGAGTGAAGGTTCCCAGCGATCCAAAGCATGTGATTTATGTATGGATTGACGCTTTGTCGAATTATATTACAGCACTCGGCTACGGCACGGATCATCCGGATCAATACAATAAATATTGGCCGGCCAATGTTCATCTAGTCGGAAAAGAAATTGTGCGCTTCCATACAATCTATTGGCCGATTATGCTAATGGCGCTTGATTTGCCGCTTCCTAAAAAGGTATTTGCCCACGGCTGGCTATTGATGAAGGATGGAAAAATGTCGAAATCCAAAGGGAACGTCGTCGATCCAGTCACTTTGATTGACCGCTACGGATTAGACGCATTGCGTTATTATTTGCTTCGCGAAGTGCCGTTTGGCTCTGACGGGGTATTCACCCCAGAGGGATTTGTTGAGCGCATTAACTTTGATCTGGCCAATGACTTGGGCAATTTGCTTAATCGCACAGTGGCTATGATTAATAAATATTGCGGGGGCATTATTCCGGCGTATAAAGGTTCGGACGGCGAATTTGATCAATCGCTGCTGCAGATGAATAAAGAAGCGGTCGAAAGATATGAAGAAGCGATGGACAACATGGAGTTTTCTGTGGCGCTCTCGGCCGTTTGGCAGCTTGTGAGCCGTACAAACAAATATATTGATGAAACTCAGCCTTGGGTGCTGGCGAAAGAAGGTTCAAGCGAACGGTTAAATCATGTGATGGTTCACTTAGCCGAATCTTTAAGGAGAATAGCTGTGCTGCTTCAGCCATTCCTAACGCAAACACCGAAAAAAATATTCAAACAGCTGTCGATCGCAGAAGGCGAATTAACCGCTTGGGATAGCTTAGCCGAGTTTGGAATCATTCCTGAAGGCACAGCCGTCGTTAAAAAAGGTGAACCGATTTTTCCGCGTCTTGATGTGGAAGAAGAGACAAACTTTATTAAAGAGAAAATGCAAGGCGCCCCAGCGAAAGAAGAGAAAAAAGAAGAAGAGCCTTATGCCGAGCAGTCGGAGGAAATCACCATTGACGACTTTATGAAGATAGACTTGCGGGCAGCGACAGTTGTTAAGGCGGAGCCAGTGAAAAAAGCGGATAAATTATTAAAGCTTCAGCTGGATCTTGGCTTTGAAAAACGGCAGGTGGTTTCCGGCATTGCCGAATACTATAAGCCAGAGGAGCTCGTTGGCCGCAAAGTGGTCGTTGTCGTCAATTTAAAGCCGGTTAAGCTGCGCGGCGAACTGTCCCAGGGGATGATTCTTGCTGGTAAGAAAGACGGTGTAATGTCATTAGCTAGTGTAGATGAGCACTTGCCTAATGGTGCTAAGATTAAATAACGACAAAGTTTAAAAAACATAGATTGTTTCACGTGGAACAGCCTGTTTCACGTGAGCTTCTATGTTTTTATTTTCGGAAAGGATGACGAGAAATGTTGTTTGATACCCATGTTCATTTAAATGCTGAGCAATATCAGGAGGATCTTGAAGAAGTAATCTGCAGAGCCCAATCTGCCGGTGTAACGCATATGATTGTTGTAGGCTTTGACCGCCCTACGATCAAGAAGGCGATTGAGCTTGCGGAGGCATATGACTTTTTATATGCTAGCGTCGGCTGGCACCCAGTTGATGCGATTGATATGACAGCGGATGATTTAGCGTGGATCGAAGAGCTGGCAGAGCATCCGAAAGTCGTCGCTTTAGGAGAGATGGGGCTTGACTATCATTGGGATAAATCGCCGAAAGATGTGCAGAAGCAAGTGTTTCGTGAGCAAATCCGCTTAGCCAAAAAAGTGAAGCTGCCCATCATCATCCATAATCGGGAAGCCACTCAAGATATTGTCGATATCTTGAAGGAAGAAGGAGCCGATCAAGTGGGCGGCATTATGCACTGCTTCAGCGGCAGTGTGGAAACCGCCCGTGAATGCATTGAGATGAATTTCTATATTTCACTAGGCGGTCCAGTGACTTTCAAAAATGCGAAGAAGCCAAAGGAAGTCGCGGCAGATATTCCGTTAGAGAAATTGCTGATCGAAACTGACTGTCCTTATTTAACGCCGCATCCTTATCGGGGGACACGCAATGAGCCGGCATACGTGAAATTAGTTGCAGAGCAAATTGCTGAAATAAAAGGAACTTCCTATGAGGAAGTGGCGAAGGCTACTAAAAAAAATGCCTTCAAATTGTTTAATATTGAATCATAGGAGACATAAAATGAAGATTAAAGAAATTATCGTAGTGGAAGGCAAGGATGATACCGTAGCCATCAAAAGGGCGGTCGAAGCCGATACGATTGAGACCAACGGCTCGGCTGTTAATATGGCAACAATCGAAAAAATTAAGCTGGCGCAGGAAACGAGAGGCGTGATTATCTTCACAGATCCAGACTTTCCAGGCGAGAAAATCAGAAAATTCATTTCGGAACACGTGCCGGATTGCAAGCATGCCTTTTTGCCGAAGCAGCAAGCCTTGCATAAACGGGGCAGAGGCGTCGGCGTTGAACATGCATCCGATCAAGCGATTCGTCTGGCTTTGCAGCATGCTCAGTTCATGGAGAGCGAAGCAGTTGAGCAAATTACGAAGGAAGATTTAGTGGACGCTGGATTAATTGGCGGCCATCAAGCGAAAGAGCGGCGTCAAATGCTTGGCGAAAAGCTGCGAATTGGCTATACTAACGGCAAACAGCTGCACAAACGGCTGCTGATGTTTCGCATTACGAAAGAGCAATTTGCTGAAGCATTAGCGGCCGTGTTACAGGAGGAAAGTAAATGAAGGATATCGCCACTCCTACGCGCACGAAAGAAATTTTGCAGAAATACGGTTTTTCTTTCAAAAAGAGCTTAGGACAAAACTTTTTAATTGATCCGAACATTTTGCACCGCATTACAGAAACAGCAGATTTAACGAAAGAAACGGGAGTTATAGAGATCGGCCCGGGAATTGGAGCGCTGACGGAGCATTTGGCGAGAAGCGCCGGCAAAGTCATTGCTTTCGAAATCGATCAGCGCCTGCTGCCGATTTTAGCTGATACGCTTTCGCCTTATCCGCAGGTGAAAATTATTCATGAAGATGTGCTGAAAGCGGATGTAGCCCGCATCGCGGAAGAGGAATTTGCCGATAGAAAAGATATCATGGTCGTGGCTAATTTGCCTTATTATGTTACGACGCCTATCATTATGAAGTTGCTGGAGGATGCTATTCCAATCAAAGGCATCGTCGTGATGCTGCAGAAAGAGGTGGCTGACCGTCTGTCAGCACAGCCGGGCTCAAAATCTTACGGCTCCTTATCAATTGCTGTTCAGTACTATACGAAGGCTGAGACGGCTTTTATTGTGCCTAAGACAGTATTTATGCCCCAGCCGAACGTAGATTCAGCTGTGATCAAGCTTATAAGAAGAGAGAAGCCGCCAGTCGACGTCCTCAATGAGAGCTTTTTCTTTACTGTTACGCGCGTGTCTTTCGCTCAGCGCCGAAAGACCATCCTTAATAACCTGACTCATCAGCTTCCGCAGGGCAAAGCCGGGAAGGAACAAATCGTACAAGCGCTAGAGCAAGCTGGCATTGATCCTTCAAGAAGAGGAGAGTCATTGTCGCTTGAAGAATTTGCTGCGCTCTCCAACGCCTTATATACAGCCTTTCATTAAGGCTTATCTGTCAAATAGCCCGATTCCTGCAACTAGCGGATCGGGCTATTAGCGCGCAAATCCAATGGTTCTGCACTCCAATTCTATCTTGGATTTTCACATTTCAATGGCGTCTTCGTCCCCATGCCTTAAGAATAAAGCGAATCTTCAAACAGCGGGAGATTTTCTTTCATTCCCTGCTGTTTGTTCGCTGAACGCAGCCCCCGTATGCCGGATAAACTTTCTGCCTAGCTGAAGGGCCAATGTGCCGGCTTTTGCATAGAATAGGGGGAATCGTAAAAAAACAATGGGGATGATTGATTTGGCCATTCGTATTAATTCTATTGTCAGCCGTCCTTCATACGGAAATGATATGTTGTTTCGGGTAACGGATATTCAGGAGACGGGGGAAGGAAAGCAAGCTATCCTATATGGAGAAGACTATCGCTTAATTGCCGATGCGCCGCTATCCGACTTAATTGAGGTGGATTCGGATCAGCATAAGCGGATCAGCCGGGACACGAGACGCCGCGAAGAACAGTCGCTGCATTTATTTCGCCAGGAGCTGGAGCTGATTAAAGAGAGACAGGAATATCGGGCGACCAGCTGCTACCGGGTTGAGAATGACGTCTTCCAAATTCCCGGGAGAGTGCTGCATATGGATGGTGACCCCAATTACTTAAAGAAATGTCTTTCGGCTTATGAAACGATTGGTCTCCCGGTTTATGGCATCCATTGTCATGAGACCGAAATGCCTGATAAGGTTTCGAATCTAATTGATCAATACCGGCCGGATATCTTAGTGATTACCGGCCATGATTCCTACTCTAAAGCGAAAGGAAACAAGTCTGATATTGAAGCATACCGCCATTCCAAGTACTTTGCACAAGCCGTTAGAACCGCCCGGAAGAAAATCCCTCATTTAGATCAGCTCGTTATTTTTTCAGGTGCATGTCAGTCCCATTTTGAATCGATGATCCGGGCGGGGGCCAATTTTGCCAGCTCTCCCTTTCGAGTAAATATTCACGCCCTAGATCCCGTGTATATCTCGGCGAAAATCGGTTTTACTCCTTTCAACGAGCTGATTAATGTAAGGGAAGTTCTTCGCAATACATTAACCGGTGACAAAGGATTGGGCGGCATTGAAACAAGAGGGCTGCTGCGCCTGGGGATGCCGTTTCACCATTCGGAGGAAGAGTGATTGTTCTCTTATGGACGCTGGAATTCCTTCGAGCATTTTCGTACCCGCTGCTTTTGCAGCAGACTGCTCTGCAGGCCTGCTTTCGTTTTTTTCGCCACATCGGTAAGCATGAGGCGGGAGAACGCGTAAGATTTAGCGCGGCAGGCGGATTCCTGTTCTCCTTTTCTCGCTTATGGGCGGCAAATGCTCAAGCTTTGAAGAGGGAACCTTCTTTTGGTCAAAACAGATAAAATGGTCTGTCCCGAAGCGGGTCAGACTCCTTTGCTATGCAGCCGCTTTAGAGGGGGCTAAGACCATAAAAAGTTTCTGTCATGATTATGAGAAAATTGGGCACGCTAAGTGTATGGTGAAAAAAGCAGGAATTTGTAATGCAAAAAGCATTGACAAAAAGGGCGGTTGGTTGATAAAATTATTTGTTTATTTGACGGCCGCAGAAAACTGTGCTATAATTGAAATAGTGAGGTGGAAGCGGATGCCAAAAACATTAGCCGACATTAAAAGATCTCTTGATTCTAATTTAGGGAAAAGACTGTTGCTAAAAGCAAACGGAGGACGCCGAAAGACCATTGAACGCTCCGGTGTATTAGCTGAAACCTATCAGGCAGTTTTTGTCGTTGAATTGGATCAGGATGAGAACGCGTTCGAAAGAGTTTCTTATAGTTATGCGGATGTACTTACAGAGACAGTGGAATTAACCTTTGAAGATGCAGCAGGAAATGCAGTCTAAGCTGGCAGTAGACGTTATGTTTGCTGCTTTTTTGTTTTCCATCATTTCCTGCTCATCATCGTTTGCTGTTTGGATATGCTATACATAAGGCGGCAAAAGGAGGAGAACAATGGGCAGAAGACGAGGAATCATGTCTGACCAATTGAAAGAAGAGCTTGCGAAAGAGTTAGGGTTTTATGATACGGTTCAACGAGAAGGATGGGGTGGAATTACGACCCGTGACGCCGGAAACATGGTCAAGAGAGCAATTGAACTAGCAGAAAACCAGCTTGCTAACAAACGCTAGCGCTTTTTACAACTTCTAAATCATAAGCCGCCCGGGGTGTCTCAGACGTCGAGGTTCGACGCTGAAGGCACCCTTTTTTATGCAGATGGATTCATTCCTTGGAATAAGCTGATCCTGATGTTTGCGCCTCTACTTTTCAGCAACAAAAAGAAATGTTAAAATACCATATTCGCAAATCGAGAAAAGCTTTATGTTAAAATAAGACAAAATGTTATGTGCACAAAAGTAGGTGGCCAATTGTGAAATTAATGATGAAAGCACCAGCAAAAATCAACTTAACACTGGATGTGTTGTATAAACGCGAGGATGGATATCATGAGGTGGAGATGATCATGACAACAGTAGATCTGGCCGATCGGATTGAGCTGGAGCCGCTAAGAACGGATGAGATCCGAATTATCTCTCATAACCGCTTTGTGCCGGATGACAGCCGAAATCTAGCTTATCAGGCGGCGAGGCTGCTGAAGGAAAGGTATCATATCCGCTCCGGTGTAGCGATCAGCATTGAAAAGCTGATCCCTGTGGCGGCTGGCTTGGCGGGGGGAAGCAGTGACGCAGCAGCTGCCCTAAAGGGATTAAACCAGCTCTGGGGGCTTGGATTAAGTTTGGATGAACTAGCCAAGCTGGGGGCGGAAATAGGCTCGGATGTTTCTTTTTGCGTATATGGGGGAACAGCACTTGCTAAAGGGCGCGGAGAACAAATTCAGCGGCTTCCGGCTCCGCCGAATTGCTGGGTCGTTCTGGCGAAGCCGACCATTGGCGTATCGACAGCAGAAGTTTATAAAAACTTGAAGCTTGAGAGGCTGAAGCATCCGGACACTGCAGCGATGAAACAGGCGATTGAGACACAGAATTATGAGAGCATGTGCGCTCACATTGGAAATGTTCTGGAATCTGTTACTTTAAAGCTTCATCCGGAAGTGGCGCAAATTAAAGAGCAGATGGAGCGGTTTGGCGCTGATGCAGTATTGATGAGCGGAAGTGGTCCGACCGTATTTGGACTGATTCAGCATGATTCGAGAATGCATCGCGTATATAACGGTTTGAGGGGCTTCTGCGATCAAGTTTATGCGGTAAGATTGTTAGGGGATGGAAATCCTGTTGCTTGAAGCCGTATGTTAAGATATATTTAAAATTAAATATTCGGTTTTACTCCTTAGGAGGGTAGAGGGTAACATGAAGTTCCGTCGAAGTGAACGCTTAATTGATATAACTCATTATTTATTGGAACATCCGAGGCAGCTCGTTCCGCTGACATTTTTTTCTGAACGTTACGGTTCGGCCAAGTCCTCCATCAGTGAAGACTTAGCTATTGTGAAAGAAACGTTTGAACAGCGCGGGATCGGAACGCTGCAAACCATTCCCGGAGCAGCGGGTGGGGTCAAATTCTTCTCAAAGGTTGGAGAGGAAGAGGCCCGATCATTTATTGCTCATCTTTGTGAACAAATAGAAAATCCGGAGCGTCTGCTTCCCGGCGGCTATTTGTATATGATGGATTTGCTGGGGGATCCCCGGGTGATTCATCAAGTCGGAAAATTGCTGGCTTCTGTTTATGCCGGCATGGAGATTGATGCCATTATGACAGTGGCAACGAAAGGCATTCCAATTGCCCATGCTATGGCAGCCCATTTGAACGTTCCGGTCGTGGTGGTCCGCCGAGACAGTAAAGTGACAGAAGGGCCGACAGTGAGCATTAACTATGTATCAGGCTCAACGAAGAGAATTCAAACGATGGTCCTCGCAAAGCGGTCCTTACAAGAGGGATCAAAGGTACTGCTCGTGGACGACTTTATGAAAGCCGGGGGCACGGTGAACGGAATGATGAGCCTGTTGAAAGAATTTAATGCAACAGTAGCGGGCATCGCTGTGCTGGTGGAAGCGGAGCATGATGAAGAACGGCTTGTGGACGATTATATTTCACTGGTTAAGCTGAAAAATGTCAATGTTAAAGAGCGCGCAATATCTGTGGTAGAAGGCAATTATTTATCGCGCCTATAAGGCGGTTTAAGGCTCTCTCTTCAGGAATGAGGAAAGATGCCCGATTCGTTCGGATCTGCACGATGCGGGTGATAAAGGCGCTATGATGGCAGCTTTTGTCCTTCTTGTCAGCAGGGGATGACTATCCCCTGCTGTTTGAAAATTCATTTTATCAAGAGTGTTTGATTATTCATAAGGAGAGATGGCTATGAGAACAGTATCGACTGAAAAAGCACCAGCTGCAATTGGACCGTATTCGCAGGGGGTTCTAGTCAATAATTTGTTTTTCAGCTCCGGTCAAATCCCATTAACAGCTGAAGGAGTATTGGAATCAGGAGGCATTCCTGCTCAAACGCACCAAGTGTTCAAAAATTTAGAAGCCGTGCTCAGCGAAGCGGGGGCTTCGTTTGAAACGGTCATTAAAACGACAGTATTTTTGACTGATATGGAGGACTTTGCTGCTGTAAATGAAGTATACAGCCAGTATTTTGCTGACCATAAGCCTGCCCGTTCCTGCGTAGAGGTGGCCAGGCTGCCAAAGGATGCAAAAGTAGAAATAGAAGTCATCGCACTCGTGAAATAACCACGAGTGTATTTTTTTGGAATAAAACAGAAATATTTCAAATTTTTTTAATCAAAAGCAGGAATATTATAAATATTATTGAATAAGTAGTTAGGCTTTATATCTAGGGGGAAAGGGTGATAACAAGAATGGAAGTAACTGATGTGAGATTAAGACGTGTAAACACGGATGGCCGAATGAGAGCAATTGCTTCAATTACATTAGATAATGAGTTTGTGATTCATGATATTCGCGTAATTGACGGCAATAACGGGCTGTTCGTCGCAATGCCAAGCAAGCGGACACCGGACGGCGAATTCCGGGACATTGCTCATCCAATTAACTCCAACACACGCGGTAAAGTCCAAGATGCTGTTTTAGCAGAATATCACCGCTTAGGAGAATTGGAAGAAGTGGAACTAGAAGAAGCGGGGGCTTCTTAATAATCAATTGCATCAAGAGCCTACTTCCAAGGTAGGGCTCTTTTTCTATTTTCAGCGCTTTTATAGCGTGCATGACGGATGCGCAGCTGCTTCCATTAATCCCGCATACAAGATTGTCCGATTCGTTCGGGCCTGCACGATGCGGGTGACAAAGGTGCTGCGATGGCGGCCTTTGTTCATCTTTTCAACAGCGGGAATGAAAGAAAGCTTCCGCTGTTTGCAGGCTTGCTTTATCCCTTTTGGCCCCTTTCGGCCGGCTGTTCTTAACCCTTGACAAAAAAATGTCACTTTTTTCAGCGCCTTGAAATGCAGGCCTTTTTAAGATATATTCAATATGGAATAAAAGGCTATAGGGGGACCCCAAATGACAAATATTTTTGCTGTCATTCTCGCTGCAGGCAAAGGCACTCGAATGAAGTCTAAGCTATACAAAGTGCTCCACCCTGTTTGTGGAAAACCGATGGTAGAACATGTAATTGATCAAATTTCTGATTTACATACAAAAAAAATTGTCACAATTGTTGGCCATGGAGCGGATGAAGTGAAAGGCTACCTTGGCGAAAAGAGTGTATTTGCTTTACAGGAAGAGCAGCTCGGAACCGCTCATGCTGTGATGCAGGCGGAAGAAATTCTCGGAAGCGAACACGGCTGTACTCTCGTTGTGTGCGGTGACACTCCGCTGATTAAATCGGAAACTATGGAAGCGCTTGTAAATTATCATCAAAAGCAAAACGCAAAAGCAACCATTTTAACTGGTTACACGGATGCCCCGGACGGTTACGGAAGAATTATCCGAAACGAAGACGGCATGGTAGAGCGGATCGTGGAGCATAAAGATGCAACCGCTGAGGAACGAAAGGTCAAAGAAATTAACACCGGTACGTATTGCTTTGACAATCGCTCGCTGTTTGAAGCGCTGAAGAAAGTATCCAATGACAATTCACAGGGCGAGTATTACTTGCCGGATGTGATTGAAATATTAAAAAGCGCTGGAGAAATTGTTGCGGCTTATCAAACGGAAGACTTCAGTGAAACGCTTGGCGTCAATGACCGGGTTGCTTTAAGCCAAGCGGAAGCGATTATGCAAAAGCGTATAAACCGCAAGCATATGCAAGACGGTGTCACGCTTATCAGCCCGCAAAATACGTATATCGGTTCAGATGTAAGCATCGGCGCTGATACGGTAATTTATCCGGGCACTATTATTTCCGGCCACACGGTGATTGGAAGGGATTGTGAAATTGGCCCGAACAGCGAGATCAGCAATTGCCGGATTGGTGATCGCACGAAGGTTCGGCAATCGGTTGCCGCCGACAGCGAGATTGGCTCAGGTGTCAACATCGGGCCATTTGCTCATATTCGTCCGGCATCAGAGATCCATGATGAAGTGAAAGTCGGCAACTTTGTAGAGATTAAGAAGTCCGTTTTCGGAAAAGGCAGCAAAGCTTCCCACTTGAGCTATATTGGCGATGCGGAAGTGGGAGCGAATGTCAATATCGGCTGCGGCTCCATCACGGTTAACTATGATGGAAAGAACAAGCATTTAACAAAGATCGAAGACGATGTGTTCATTGGCTGCAACTCTAATCTTGTGGCCCCTGTGACTGTCGGAAAAGGAGCTTATGTTGCAGCCGGGTCAACCATTACGGACGACGTTCCAGGCGAAGCTCTATCGATTGCCCGTTCCCGTCAAGTAAATAAAGAAAACTACGTCCAAAAATTAAATTTTAATAAATAATGCGGAGGTCCAACATGTGTAACCAGTATTTAGATCCAAGCTTGAAAATTTTTGCTCTTAATTCCAACATGGCTCTTGCTAAGGAGATAGCAGAATCGATTGGTGTGGAATTAGGTCAATGCTCTGTGAAACGTTTTAGTGACGGAGAGATTCAAATCAACATCGAAGAAAGCATTCGCGGCTGCGACGTCTATGTCATCCAATCCACTAGTGCGCCGGTCAATGATAATTTAATGGAAACATTGATTATGATTGATGCGTTAAAACGAGCATCTGCCAAAACGATTAACATTGTTCTCCCGTACTATGGTTATGCACGTCAGGACCGTAAAGCCCGTGCGCGTGAACCGATTACCGCCAAGCTAGTCGCCAACTTGTTTGAAACAGCTGGTGCTACTCGCGTCATCACTCTGGATCTGCATGCTCCGCAAATCCAAGGATTCTTTGATATTCCTATTGACCATTTAATGGGCGTGCCGATTTTAGCGGATTATTTTAAGAAAAAAGGTTTCAAAGGCGAAGACATTGTGATCGTCTCTCCTGATCATGGCGGAGTGACACGTGCCAGAAAAATGGCCGATCGTTTAAAAGCGCCAATCGCCATTATTGATAAACGCCGCCCGCGGCCTAATGTGGCAGAGGTAATGAATATTGTCGGAAATATTGACGGAAAGATTGCGATTCTAGTTGATGATATTATTGACACGGCAGGGACCATTACATTAGCGGCAAATGCATTGGTAGAGAATGGGGCGAAAGAGGTCTATGCAAGTTGTACGCATCCCGTGCTATCCGGACCTGCGATCGAACGCATTCAAAACTCCAATATTAAAGAGCTTGTGATCACAAACTCTATCGCTTTACCGGAAGAAAAGAAAACAGATAAAATCGTCGAACTTTCAGTTGCTTCCCTCATTGGAGAAGCGATAATTCGCGTGCATGAAGAGCAATCCGTAAGCACGTTATTCGATTAATGGAGAGCCTAAATGCAAGGTGACCGGGAACAATCCGAAAAATAGAATCGCTGCTTGCACATAAAAACACACCGAAGAATGCAGATTTCCCGTCATTCTTCGGTGTTTTATTTTGGCGGATTTCATCTGTTTACTTATTTTTTAAGAAGAAAAGCGGAATTGATCCGATTTTTAAAGTCTGCTTGAAACACATTTGCGGGTGGAAAGAGGACGAGTGAGGAGGAGAGCGGATGTTCATCAAGCAGCATGTCCGGAACAGCTTCTTTTCGCAAGAGGACTTGAAAGAATTTCTGTTTATTAGGTTTAATGGCTGAAAGCTTAGGGAATAGATAAGTTAAGGCATTGGAAAGATAGAATAATTAGATCACTACATAGGAGGGTGAGTTACTCTAATGAGTACTTTACTTGAAGTGAAAAAAAGAGAAAATTTCCAAGGATCAGGCTTAACGAAGCTTCGCGAGGAAGGCTATTTCCCTGCGATTGTGTATGGGAAAGGAAAAGAAAATGATGCCGTTTATGTCAATGAAGGGGACTTTTTCAAGGTGATAAAAGAAGTTGGCCGCAACGGAGTGATTTCTTTAAATGTCGGCGGCACATCTTATAATGTGGTTTTGCAAGATTATCAGCAAGATCCGATCAAAAACCACATCGTTCATGCGGACTTTCTGGCAGTCGATTTATCTTCTGAAATGACAGCGAATGTTCGAGTGGAATTAGAAGGGGAAGCGGCTGGTGCAAAAGAAGGCGGCGTTGTTCAACAGCCGTTGTATGAATTAGCTGTTACAGCGAAGGTCAGTGAATTTCCAGAACGCATCTTAGTGAATATCAGCGAATTGAAAATCGGAGAGACCATCACGGTAGGAGATATTCGCAAACAATATTCATTCACAATTGCCCATGAAGACGAAGAAGCCATTGTTTCGGTATTGCCGCCGGCTGTAGAGAAGGATACAAAGGAAGAAACAGCAACAGAAGAAGCAGCTGAAACAGCAGAATAAATGATAAGCGTTAGATTGCTTACAGGATTAGCTTCCGCCTATTTGCTGGAGGATGTCATCATCCAAAAGGATTGGGCTGGCGGAAGCTAATCCTTTTTTTTGTTAGAAAGAGTAAATCAGCAGATTTAAAAGTATAATTTCGCGGCTATGTACGTTATACTTGAGATAACTGCGTGCATTTAGTGAGTTTAGAAGGAATTTGAGGTGCAGAAGATGAAGTTAATAGTAGGCCTTGGAAACCCTGGAGCTGCCTACGCAGGTACAAGGCATAATATTGGATTCGATGTTATTGATGAGCTGGCGGAACGTTATCAAGTGCAGCTGACGGAAGCAAAGCATAAAGGAGTTTACACCATCATTCGCAAAGGCTCAGAGAAAGCGATTATTCTTAAGCCTCTCACATATATGAATCTGTCTGGAGAAAGCATTGGTCAAGTGATGCGCTATTATGATCTAACAGCGGAGGATTTGCTCGTGATTTACGATGACCTGGATTTGCCTGTAGGGAAAATCCGGCTGCGTCAAAAAGGCAGCGCTGGAGGGCATAATGGAATCAAGTCCACTATTGCCCACGTTGGAACGCAAAACTTTAAAAGGATTCGCATCGGAATTGACCGTCCGACAGGAATGATGAAGGTGCCCGATTATGTGCTTGGCCGCTTTACAGCAGAAGAGCGGGCCGTGATGAAAGAAGCCGTAGCCGCGAGTGCGGATGCAGCGGAAGCATGGCTCGATCAGCCGTTTTTAGAAGTAATGAATCGCTTCAATAAATAGAATGAATAATGATCTTCCTTCATGGCTATACTAATGATGACAATAGAAGAAGTTGGCAGCGAAGGAGGAAGAAGATGCCTATTCATTACATTTGCCGCCATTGCAGAACAACGGTTGGGAGCTTGAATCAATCGGTTATATCAGCTAAACAGTTAGGGATTCATGCACTGACGGATCAGGAAAGAACCGATATGGTTCATTATGATCAAGACGGCAGCATAACGATAACGACAATATGTGAAGATTGCCAGGAGCTTCTTGAGAGAAATCCTGAATTTCATCAATATGATTATCTGATACATTAAAGTAGCTTTGGATAGCGATCCAAAGCATTTTTCTGTTTCATTACTGACAGATTTTGATGGAGCAAAGGGAAGCTTTTGCTTTGGGAGGATAGAAGCATCTGTCCGTTATAGGGGGAGGAACAACGCGTGAAGAGCTTACAAAATATATTTTTGCAAAATAATGATATTCAATCCATTTTACAAGGGCTGTCAGCTGGAATGAAGGAGCAGCTGGCTTCAGGGCTGTCAGGTTCTGCGCGGGCTTTGTTTATTGCAGCTGCTTACCAGCAAACGAATAAGCCGATTTTAGTCGTCACGTATAATTTGTTGCAAGCGCAAAAATTGCATGATGACTTGCTGCAGTTTATCGACGAGCAAGAAGTGTATTTGTATGCTGCTGATGAACTGATTGCAGCCGAGATCAGCATTGCCAGTCCGGAATTGCGGGCGCAGCGAATTGAAGTATTAAATCACATCGTCAATGTAGGCAGAGGCGTATACATTGTGCCGGTTTCAGGAATCCGGAAACTATTGCCGCCGAAACGAGATTGGCAAGCTTTGCAAAGGACATTGGCTGTCGGAGAAGAAGTGGATCATGATGAAATGATTCGTACATTGATTGCGATGGGCTACCAGCGGGCGGATATGGTTTATGCTCCAGGTGAATTTAGCGTGCGCGGGGGCATTATCGATATTTATCCGCTCACCATAAATGATCCCATCCGCATCGAATTATTTGATACAGAAGTGGATTCCATCCGCACCTTCTCCATTGAAAATCAGCGTTCACTGGAGAATCAGTCTTCCATTAGCATAGGTCCTGTGTCAGAAACGCCGCATCATCCGGCACATTTAGTGCGGCTCGCCCAGCGGCTGGAAAATGCCTTGGAGGATACGTTAAAGAAAGTGAAAAATGAAAAATCGCGGGAGTTGTTAGAAAAGAATATCAATTCCGAAATTGAACGACTCAAGCAAGGAACCGCGATAGAAGGAATTGCAAAGTATGCGGAAATGATGTATGAGCAGCCGATGAGCCTTGCGGATTACTTGCCGGAGAATGGATTGGTGTTTTTTGATGAAATCAGCCGCATCCGGGAGATGAACGATTCGCTTGAGCAAGAGGAAGCGGAATGGTATACGTCTCTTCTTGAAGAAGGAAAAGTTGTCCATGACACGAAGCTGTCCTACACTTTCAGCGAGGTCATCACACATATAAGACAGCCAATTATTTATCTTGCTTTATTTTTACGCAAGATTGCCCATACCCATCCGGAGAACATCGTGAACTTCTCATGCCGGCCGATGCAAAATTTTCACGGACAAATGAACGTGCTGCAGACGGAAGTAGAGCGATGGAAAAAGCTTGGCATGACCGTTGTATTTCTCGGAGAAACGAAAGAGCGTCTTAAGAAAATAGGAAGAACTCTGCAAGATTACGAGATTGAAGCGGCAATTGCTCCTGAAAGTAATCAAATTTCCGAGCGGGCTATCCAAATTGCAGAAGGTTCGTTAACAGCAGGTTTTGAATTTCCGGCGCTGAAGCTGGCCGTTATTACAGAACAGGAGCTGTTCAATAAAAAAACGAAGAGAAGCAAGAGCCGGCAAAAGCTATCGAACGCTGAACGGATTAAGAGTTATTCAGAGCTTAAGCCCGGTGATTATGTCGTTCATGTCAATCATGGAATTGGAAAGTACTTGGGGATTGAAACACTGGAAATCAAAGGTGTGCACAAAGACTATTTAAATATCAAGTACCAAGGAACCGATCATTTGTATGTTCCAGTTGAACAGATTGAGCTCGTTCAGAAATATGTAGGTTCAGAAGGAAAGGAACCGAAAATTTATAAGCTTGGCGGCAGTGAATGGAAACGGGTGAAGAACAAGGTCCAGTCATCCGTTCAAGATATTGCTGATGATTTGATTAAGCTTTATGCGGAGCGGGAGGCAGCAAAGGGGTATGCTTATTCGCCGGACGGAGATATGCAGCGTGAGTTTGAGATGTCCTTTCCTTATGAAGAAACGGAAGACCAGCTTCGTTCCATACAGGAAATTAAATATGATATGGAGAAGGAGCGGCCGATGGATCGTCTTTTATGCGGGGATGTCGGCTATGGAAAAACCGAGGTTGCGATTCGGGCTGCTTTCAAAGCGATCACAGACGGCAAGCAAGTGGCCTTTCTTGTTCCGACTACGATTCTTGCCCAGCAGCATTATGAAACGCTGAAGGAGCGATTTCGTGATTTTCCCATAACGGTCGGATTGCTGAGCCGTTTCCGTTCCCGGAAGCAGCAAACCGAAACGCTGAAAGGGCTAAAAAGCGGTACAGTAGACATCGTAGTCGGCACACATCGGCTGCTGTCCAAAGACGTTCAATATCATGATCTGGGTCTGCTCATCGTTGATGAAGAGCAGCGCTTCGGCGTGACGCATAAAGAAAAAATAAAAAAGCTAAAAACAAATGTCGACGTCCTCACCTTGACGGCTACACCGATTCCCCGCACGCTTCATATGTCGATGCTCGGCGTGCGAGACTTGTCGGTCATTGAAACACCGCCGGAGAATCGTTTTCCTGTGCAAACTTACGTGGTCGAGCATAATCCGGCTTTGGTCAGAGAGGCGATTGAGCGGGAGCTGGCCCGGGACGGACAAGTTTTTTATCTATATAATCGCGTGGAAGATATTGAGCGCAAAGCTGACGAAATCTCCATGCTAGTGCCGGATGCTAGAGTGACCTATGCGCATGGCCAGATGACTGAACGAGAGCTGGAAAGCGTCATTTTAAGCTTTTTAGAAGGAGAATCAGACGTATTAGTGACGACAACAATCATCGAGACCGGTGTGGACATCCCTAATGTGAACACGCTGATTGTTCATGACGCGGATCGGATGGGGCTATCCCAGCTGTATCAAATCCGTGGCCGCGTCGGCCGTTCCAACCGTGTGGCTTATGCTTACTTTATGTACAGAAAAGATAAAGTCCTTTCAGAAACGGCGGAGAAGCGTCTGCAAGCTATTAAAGAATTCACAGAGCTTGGGTCAGGGTTTAAAATTGCGATGCGCGACTTATCCATCCGCGGAGCCGGTAACCTGCTCGGTGCGCAGCAGCACGGATTTATCGACTCTGTCGGCTTTGACCTGTATTCGCAGATGCTGAAGGAAGCGGTCGAGCAAAGACGCGGAAATGTCCAGAAAGAGAAGGCCGCACCATTCGAAGTGGAAGTGTCTATCGATGCATATATTCCGGATGCATACATTAAAGACAGTCAGCAAAAAATCGAAATGTACAAGCGTTTCCGCAGCGTTGAGACATTAGAAGAGGTAAGTGAGCTGCAGGAGGAAATGATCGACCGCTTTGGCGAATATCCTCGTGAAGTGGAGAGCCTCTTTAAAGTAGCGGAAATGAAGGTGTACGCGACAGCTGTTCAGCTAGAGAAAATCAAGCAGGACAAGGACCAAGTATTCATTTTGATGACACCAGAAGGAACACAGCGGATGGATGGATCCAAGGTGTTTGAACTATGCAGCAAGCATGGGCGGGCTGTCGGTCTCGGAATGGAAAATAACCAATTGAAAATTTCCATTGATATAAAAAGAATGGAAGCGGATGCGTGGTTTGCTATTGCTTATGACATTATAAAAAATCTGGAGCATGCTAGAAAATAACGTTCAAAATGCATAGAACTTCCCGTATGAAGGATAATAACAATAATGCGACAGAGATAACGAAGACATCGTTTATTCGCTGTCAAATAATCATCTGATGAAAGTGAGGCAACATAAGATGAAGGCAACTGGTATTGTTCGTCGAATTGATGATTTAGGGCGGGTGGTGATTCCAAAGGAAATCCGCCGCACATTGCGAATACGGGAAGGAGACCCTCTGGAAATTTTCGTGGACCGCGATGGGGAAGTTATTTTAAAGAAATACTCGCCGATTAGTGAACTGGGTGATTTCGCTCAGGAATATGCAGAGGCTTTATTTGATAGCTTAGGCAGCTCTGTGCTGATTTGCGACCGCGATGCAATTATTGCATCTGCAGGAGTATCGAAAAAGGAGTACATTAATAAAAGTGTAGGGCAATTAATTGAAACAGCCATGGAAGACCGTCAGCCCGCGCTGAATAATCCGCAAGGGCAGGTTTCGCTGGTCGATGGGCGCGAAGAGCAAGTCCAATCATACGCGCTGGCGCCCATCATTGCCAACGGGGACCCTATCGGATTAGTGTTACTGTTTTCCGCTGATCGAACGCTGAGTGAAATTGAGAAAAAATTAGCCGAAACGGCAGCAGCATTTCTGGCTAAACAAATGGAGCACTAGCATAAAAGACGGGAAGCGGCAAAGGCTGCTTCCTTTTTTCGTGCAAATCCTTTACATTTGTAGTAGCTTGTTTTATCCCGCGTGCAAGAGGACGTAAGCCTCTCCCTCTGCGAGAATGGAGGCGGAGAAGCAAAAGTCAAAGCGGGTGAGAACACGGCACCTGCATGCCCGACTCGTTCGGGCCTGCGCGACGCAGGTGACAAAGGCGCTGCGGCAGTCTTTGTTTTTTTATCAGCGGGGATGAAAGAAAGCACCGGCTGTTTGAAGGTTTACTTTATAAGAAGGGCAAGGTGATGCAAGGTGCCAAAGGCGGATCAGGCGTCTTTCATGCGCGGAGCCGTCATCTTAACCATGGCCGCTGTCATTGTTAAAATTTTAAGCGCTGTGTACCGGGTGCCCTTTCAGAATATAGTTGGTGACGTTGGTTTCTATATTTATCAGCAAGTGTATCCTTTATACGGCATGGCAGTGGCCTTATCCACTTATGGATTTCCCGTCATTATTTCTAAATTAATTGCAGAGCATGAAGGAAACGATTGGTATATACAGAGACTGGTTCGATTGTCCTTTATCATTACCAGTGCAATCGGCGCCGGATTGTTTGCCGCTATTTATTGGGGAGCCAGCTCGATTGCGGGGCTAATGGGTGATCCTTCTCTTGCACCGCTGATTCAGATAACCGCCTTTTCTTATCTGCTGATGCCTTTATTAACGGTGTGGAGAGGAACTTTTCAGGGAAAAGGAAATATGGTTCCGACGGCTGTTTCACAAACTGTTGAGCAATCCGTGCGCGTAGGAGCGATTTTGCTGTGCTCTTTCCTCATCATTGAAATGGGATATTCTCTCTATGGAGCGGGTGCTGCCGCGTTTGCAGGCTCGCTGGCAGGCAGCGTGGCCGGAGCCATTGTTTTATACGTATGCATGCGCAAAAGGCACGCCAAATTAACGGTTGGATCACGAGTGAGAGCGCCTCTGCACAAGAAGGAGGCGCGAATCCTTTTAGTGCAAGGAGCGGCGATCTGTATCTCGAGTATGACACTCGTGCTGCTGCAGCTGGTTGATTCATTGAATCTGTATAGCGGACTTATACAAGCGGGGGCAGATGAGCTGGCGGCTAAAACGGCTAAAGGAGTGTACGATCGCGGCCAGCCGCTTGTGCAGCTGGGAACGGTGGCGGCTGCTTCGCTGGCACTGACACTTGTTCCGCTCGTAACGTCGGCTCATCGAAAGGGAAAGAAGCTTGAATTGAGAAGGGCGGTCCGCCTGGCTTTAAAAGTCAGCTTCACGTTGGGGTTGGCGGCGGCTGTCGGTCTAATCAATATCATGGATGCTGTTAACGTCATGCTATTCGAAAGCAGTGAAGGTTCCGCTGTGCTTTCCGTTTTTTGTTTCTCAATTTTGTTCAGCTCGATCATCCTGACTTTATCGGGCATACTTCAAGGGCTGGATAAAGAATTTCTTCCAGTCTTTGCCGCTGCGGCAGCCGTGATGGGCAAGTATATCGGAAATGTTGTCCTCGTTCCCCTCTATGGAACAGCCGGTGCCTCCTTTTCAACAATGATCGCTCTCGGGGGAGCGGCCGTTATGCTGATCATCAGCATCCGCACTTGCTTGAACATCCGGCTGATCGACTGGATGTTTATAGGGAGGGCGACAGTTGCCGTTGCCTGTATGACGGCTGTGCTGCAGCTGTGGCGGCGTGGAGCCGAACACTTTCTCTTTAGCGGGGAGGGGAGCCGGGCACAGATGACGGTCATAGCTGTCAGCAGTGTCGTCATAGGAGCCAGTGTTTTTATTTGCGCCCTGCTAAAAGCGGGGTTATTTACAAATGAAGAGCTGCGGCAAATTCCACTTGGAGACAAGCTGCAGCAAATCAAGGATAAAATCAGTAAAAAAAAATAGTCAGGAAAGAGTGTGAAGCAGATGACTCATTCGATTACAATCGTCGGTCTTGGAGCGGGAGAGCTCGATCAGCTGCCTTTAGGTATCTATAAGCTGCTGAAGCAGGCTGGCCGAATCTATGCTCGAACGGTTGAGCATCCGGCTGTGACGGAACTTCGTGAGGAAGGCGTTCAGTTTATCAGCTTAGACCATATTTACGAAAAGCATGATCAGTTTGCAGAGGTCTATGAAGAGATCGCGGATGAGCTGGAAGCAGCGGCTGCGGCAGAGAAGCAAGTTGTTTATGCGGTGCCCGGTCATCCTATTATTGCAGAAAAAACGGTGCAGATTTTAATAGACAGAGGAGTATCTTCTGAATTGGAGGTAAGGATTGCCGGAGGCCACAGCTTTTTGGATTCCTTGCTGACAGCGGTAGAAATAGACCCGATTGACGGTTTTCAATTTCTGGACGGGACAGCCTTAATGAAAGAGGACATCAACATTTTTCAGCATTTGATCATCGCTCAAGTATACGATTCATTCGTTGCTTCGGAAGTAAAGCTGACGCTGATGGAAAAATATCCAGATGAACATGCAGTGTATATGGTAACAGCGGCAGGCAGCGCGGCGCAAACGGTCAAGAAAGTACCGCTATATGAGCTTGATCATCAAGTTGAACTGAACAATTTAACTTCTCTATATGTGCCGCCAATTAAGCAGGAAGAGCATACATACCGTGAGTTCAGTGTATTGCGGCAAATCATTGCCAAGCTGCGCTCGCCGCAGGGTTGCCCGTGGGACCGCGAGCAAACGCATGAATCACTGAAAAAGTATCTAATTGAAGAATCGTATGAGCTGCTTGATGCCATTGACCGGCAAAATGATGAAGATATAGTTGAAGAGCTGGGAGATGTGCTTTTGCAAGTGCTGCTGCACGCTCAAATCGGTGAAGATGAAGGGATGTTTTCAATAGAGGATGTCGTGGCGTCACTAGCCGAGAAAATGGTGCGCCGCCACCCCCACGTATTCGGTGAGACGGATGTCCGCAGCGCCCAAGAAGTGATGGCAAACTGGCAAGCGATTAAGCAACAGGAAAAAGGGGAAAAGGACCATTTTCACCTGGATGAGGTCGAGAAGGGGCTGCCGGCCTTGCTTCGTGCGTATGAGTTGCAAAGGAAAGCGGCGAAAGCGGGATTTGATTGGGATGAAGCGCAAGGCGCAATTCATAAGGCTGAGGAAGAATGGCAGGAGTTTCTCGCGGAAGTGACAAGCGGGAATAGCAACCGGCAGCTTGAAGAGTTCGGAGATGTCTTATTTTCATTCGTCAATGTAGCCCGGTTTTATTCCATTCATCCAGAGGAGGCTTTGGCTAAAGCAAATGAAAAATTCTGCCGCCGTTTTTCTCACGTTGAGAAGCGAGTAAAAGCCAGCGGAAGAGCTTTTCAGGAGTTTACATTAAGTGAGCTGGACGCCTTTTGGGAAGAGGCGAAAAAAACAGAACGGTAAAAGGAGAAGAGCAGATGAGTACAATGAGACTGGACAAGTTTTTAAAAGTATCAAGAATTATCAAAAGAAGAACATTGGCCAAGGAAGTCGCCGATCAGGGAAGAATCACGATCAACGGCATTGCCGCCAAGGCAAGCTCCAATGTGAAGGTAGGGGATGAGCTGTCCATTCGTTTAGGGCAGCGCCTGCTTACTGTTCGCGTGGAGCGATTGCAAGAAACAACTAAGAAGGAGGAAGCGGCGGGAATGTACCAGCTGCTGAAGGAAGAAAGAGTTAACGAATAATCGAAGGGTTTTATGAAGAATTTATCCTCTTCCCCACATAGTTTGATTCTTCTCTGCATACATTTAGTGGCAAAGCTTGTACTTTGTACGAATGAGATGAGGGGGAGAAGAAATGACGCAATTATATGATTCTGCTGATAAAGGTACGGCCGCGGAACATGATGTGGTCATGCGGGGAAGAAGGGTAATGGAAATCACAGGTGTGAAGCAAGTAGAGAGCTTTGACAGTGAAGAATTTTTGCTGCTGACGGTCATGGGAACCCTCACAGTGAAAGGGCAGAATTTGCAAATGAAAAACTTGGATGTCGATAAAGGGCTGGTTGCGATCAAAGGACGGATCTTCAGTTTTGACTATTCGGATCACCCGTCAGGCGAAAAATCCAAAGGTCTATTCAATAAACTGTTCAAATGACTCTATCCGTACAGTTTGACACTTTGCTATCCATGATCGTCATGGGGATTCTTTTTGGAGCGCTGCTCGATACATACCAGCGCTTTTTAAACAGGCCGGTCCGTTCTCGCTGGATTGCTTTTATTTGTGATGTGATTTTCTGGTGCGCTTATGGCGGTCTCTTATTTTATTGTTTATATGCAATTAATTATGGTGAGGTCCGCTTTTATATATTCCTGGCTGTATTTTGCGGATTTTCCGCCTATCAAGCGCTCTTTAAATCGATTTACGTAAAGGTGCTTAACGGCCTTATCCTACTATTCATCCGTCTCTTTCAGCTGATCCGCAAGAGCATAGCCCTGCTTGTGGTTATGCCTATTGCCGTGATGTTGAGATGGATAATCGCCCTCATTCGGATGATCGGTAAAAGCCTTTTGTCCCTTGTCAAAGCAGGTCTTCGGCTATTATTATTTATAGTAAAGGTCGCGTGCTCGCCTATCCTGCTTATTTGGCGCATGCTTCCCAGTAAGCTGAGAAGGCCGGCAGACCGCTTGCGGAAAAAGGCAGCAGGAGTTTTCTTAATTGTCAAGAATAAGATAGTCAATACAGCAAATCGTTGGAAAAAATAAGCCGGGAGGAAGAGAGATGAGCGGATTAAACAAAGAAAAAGTCACAGCGCTGAAAAATGCATTCGTATTTAGCAGGGAGAAGCAGGAACGTTTTCTCGCAAGGCATCGAACAAAGCTGTTTAGAAGATTAGCAGCATTCGCGATTCTAGCTTCCATTATTGTAGGGCTTCTAGGGTCCACCCTCTATTCTCAAAACGCTCATTTGGAAGAAAAGAAGCAGCAAAAAGAGCAGGCGCTTGCTTCTTTGAGTGACTTGAAAAAGCAGCAGAAGCAATACGAAGAAGAATTGAAGAAGCTCAATAATGACGAATACATTGCGGAGCTGGCCAGAAAGAATTATTTCTTTTCAGACAAAGGTGAGGTTATTTTCAATATTCCGGAATCAGATAAGAAGGTTAGAGAGCCAAAAGAATAACGGAGGCTGTATTGACACCTTTTTTTTACGTAATATAATATAAGGTAAAGCTTGATCATTTCTAAGGAGGAAAAATTTTTTTATGTCAATCGAAGTAGGCAGCAAGTTACAAGGTAAAGTGACAGGCATCACTAAATTCGGAGCGTTTGTTGAACTGCCAGGTGGCTCAACTGGACTAGTACACATTAGTGAAGTGGCGGATAATTATGTGAAAGACATCAATGATCATTTAAAAGTCGGCGATGAGGTAGAAGTGAAAGTTATTAATGTAGAAAATGATGGAAAGATCGGATTATCCATTCGTAAAGCGAAAGAGCAGCCGCAGCAACAGCAGTCCTATCGCTCCCGTTCTAGAAATAATGATTACCGCTCTAAAGGGCCGAGAGGAAATCATGCTTCTCCAAAAGAAAACTTTGAACAGAAAATGGCTCGTTTTCTGAAGGATAGTGAGGAACGTCTGTCATCTCTTAAGCGTCAAACGGAGTCACGACGCGGAGGGAGAGGAGCAAAGCGCGGTTAATTGCTGCCTATTTAATATAATCATAAGCTGATTTGCAAGCGGCTTCCAATTGGAACAGCAGCTGTCTGTAAAAGATTGTTTCTTTATCTTTTGCAGGCAGCTTTTTTGGTGAATCATGAATGATCTTTGAAAGGCCACCTGCTCATATCTTACGCTGAAGATCAATAAGAGAGGAAGCAGCCGCCCCTTTCAAGATAGGAAAATCAAAAGCCAAAGCGAAAGAGCGCGGCCGCCAGTTTGGGCCAGCCATGATGCAGGTTGCAATCTTTTCATCAGAGATGAAACAAACCTCCGCTGCCTGCCAGTTCACTTTACATAAAAAAACCAGATGGCTGAGGATCACTTGGATCCTTTTCATCTGGTTTTTTTGCGCCGATGACCCGTACGGGATTCGAACCCGTGTTACCGCCGTGAAAGGGCGGTGTCTTAACCACTTGACCAACGGGCCTTGTTGAATATGTCAATAGAAGGTGCTTTTGCTTTGGCTGTTTGAAGGATCAATAGTAAAGCAACCCGTTTTTCGGATAGCGGCGGAGGGGATCGAACCCACGACCTCACGGGTATGAACCGTACGCTCTAGCCAGCTGAGCTACGCCGCCGAATCAACAAAATGAAGCACAAGAAATATAATACGTCACGGGATAAATAAATGTCAACCTCTTTTTTAAAAAAAGTTTGTCTCCCCTGATGGCAATGCCCCGTTTGCCATTAACTCGCACATAAGCCGCTGTATGACTCCGCCTTCAAGGATGAAGAAGGGAATCAAAAGCTTAAGTGTAAGGGTGCGTCAGCCAGGATGGAGGATGCAACAGTGTGGGATGCGAGATTCCTTCCTTGTTTAAACCTTCATTTTATTGTCGAACGTTTTTTGGAACGAGCCCACTCTTTTTGACAAAGTTTGAACAAAAGCTCCGTTATAATGATCAGCAAAGATTACGAATAGGAGTGTGAACAATGGAGAGAGTGGAAAGAAACTTGGTGGAGCCTGGAAATCACGTAGATTTAGAGGAAACAAAATTAGAAGTGTTCAAGGGGTTGAAAAGCTTTTCTTTGCAGCTGCAGTCGTGGATGCTGGAAAAAGGTTTTATCTTATTGCTAATTGGTTTTCTTTTGGGGCGCGCGTTGATCCTTTCGCATATCACTCCCTTCGCCCTGCCATTCTTTGCTGCTGTCTTTATGCTGAGGAGAGAGTGCGCCCCGCTTGCATTAGTTGGCCTGTTGGCAGGATCTTTGACTTTATCCATTGAACAGATCAGCTATTCCTTTTGTACGGTAGCGGTCTTTCTGCTTTCTTACCGGCTGTTAAAGAAATTTCACAAGGAGGATGCCGTATCCTTGCCTTTTTATGTCTTCTTTACCGTCCTCGGTGTGAAGCTGAGCTTCGCTTATGTGCTGAATGATCAGCTTATAAGCGGATATGATGTTTTAATATCGGCCATTGAATCTTCACTGGCTTTCATTTTGACACTTATATTTATGCAGGCTATTCCGTTTTTATCACTAAATAAGCGGCTGAAAACATTAAAAATAGAAGAAATTGTAAGTTTGATCATTATGCTGGCTTCGATCACCTCGGGAACGATCGGCTGGTCGGTGTACGGCCTTTCCATTGAACATGTTTTTTCAAGGTATTTAGTGCTGATTTTCTCCTTCGTTTCTGGTGCGGCTGTGGGCTCGACTGTCGGAGTTGTAACCGGTTTGATCTTTAGCTTAGCCAGCGTGTCCAGCTTTTTTCAGATGAGCTTGCTGGCTTTTGCCGGGCTGCTCGGCGGGCTCCTAAAAGAATGGAGGAGGGCGGGAGCTGCAGCGGGCTTGCTGACGGCTACGCTGCTTGCGGGAATGTACAGCGAAAGCGGTACTCCCCTTGCTCTATCGCTGTACGAATCATTAGCCGCCATCGCTTTATTATTTTTAACCCCTAAAGCCATCACAGACCAATTGGCGAAGCTCATTCCAGGCACATCCGAGCATTCACAGGAACAGCAGCAATACTTAAGGAAAATGAGAGATGTAACAGCCAACAGAGTCGAACAGTTTTCGGAAGTGTTCCACGCGCTGTCGAAAAGTTTTTCCCAATATAATATAGATATTCTGGATGACTGCGAGGAGCGAGAGCTTGATATCTTCTTAAGTCATGTAACAGAAAAGACCTGTCAAACCTGCTTTAAAAAAGAGCATTGCTGGGCGCAAAACTTTCAGCAGACGTATCATTTAATGAGCGATGTGCTATATGAGCTCGATGAAGGACAAGAAACTTTATCGCAGAAGCTTTCGAAAGAGCTGGACAAGCATTGCTTCCGGGCGAAGCGAGTAGAGGAAGCGATTCAGCAGCAATTAACCTATTATCAAGCGAATCAAAAGCTGAAAAAACAAGTGTATGACAGCAGGAAGCTAGTGGCTGAACAGCTGCGCGGCGTATCGGAGGTGATGAGCGACTTTGCTGAAGAAATTCAGCGAGAGCGGGAAAATCACCACCAGCAAGAAGAGCAAATATTGGAGGCGATTGAATCGTTTGGGATGGAGATTGAACAAATTGATATATATAGTTTACAAAAGAGCAACGTCGATATTGAAATGATTATTCCATATGCGAGCAGTCAGCACGGAGAATGCCATAAGCTGCTCGCTCCGATGCTATCGGATATTTTAGGTGACAATGTCATCGTGCATAAAGAGGAATGTGAAGGCGGCCCGGCCGGCGTTTGCCAGGTGGTGTTTCGCTCAGCTAAGGCCTTCACTGTCGAAACGGGTGCGGCTCATGCAGCGAAAGGCGGAGGGCTGGTTTCTGGTGACAGCTATTCCACAATTGAATTAGGGGCCGGGAAATACGCAGTAGCCATCAGTGACGGAATGGGCAATGGCGAGCGGGCTCATCATGAAAGCCATGAAACCTTGCGCCTGCTGCAGCAAATTTTAAAATCCGGCATTGAGGAAACCGTTGCTATTAAATCGGTGAACTCCATTTTGCAATTAAGAACAACGGATGAAATCTTCTCCACACTGGACTTGGTGATTATTGATTTGCAGGATGCGATGGCTAATTTTCTAAAGGTAGGCTCTACGCCTAGCTTTATTAAAAGGGGCAGCAAAATTATCAAAGTAGAGGCGAGTAATTTGCCCATTGGCATTCTGCAAGAATTTGAGGTGGATGTCGTTAGTGAACAACTGAAATCAGGCGATTTAGTCATCATGATGAGTGATGGCGTGTTTGAAGGACCAAGAAATGTGGAGAACAACGATTTATGGATGAAAAGGAAAATATCGGAATTAGAAACGGATGACCCGCAAATGATAGCCGATCTCCTGATGGAGGAAGTGATTCGGACGAGAGCTGGAGAAATTGAAGATGATATGACGGTAGTGGTGGCAAAGGTAGAGCATAACCTGCCAAAGTGGGCCTCCATACCGGTGCATGTCAGGAATTCTAAAACCAAAAAGAAAATTTCCTGACAGTCGTAAGGCATGAGGTTAAGGTATATTTTCCTTTCGTTTTGGCGAGGATGGAGCTAACGCTAAAAGATGGAGGGGAACTAAATGAAAACAGGTACCATCAAGCAAATCTTGTTGCTGACAGACGGCTGCTCCAACCATGGTGAAGATCCGGTGGCAATGGCTACTTTAGCTGCTGAACAAGGAATCACGGTGAATGTGATCGGCATTATCGGCAACGAGACTGCTCATTCGCGCGGACTGCATGAAATTGATCAGATTGCCTTATCGGGAGGCGGCATCAGCCAGGCGGTCTATGCCTCTCAGCTGTCCCAAACGGTTCAAATGGTGACTAGGCAGGCGATGACCCAAACTCTCCAGGGAGTGGTCAATCAACAATTGAAGCAAATATTCAGCAGCGACACCGCTCTGGAATCCCTGCCGCCAGAAAAGAGGGGAGAGGTGATGGAAGTCGTTGATGAATTAGGAGAGACTGCTAATTTAGAAGTGCTGATTTTGGTGGACATGAGCGCCAGCATGACAGAAAAGCTGCCTACAGTGAAAGAAGCGCTCCTGGATCTTTCCCTAAGCATGAACGCCCGCATGGGAAAAAATCTATTTTCTTTATATATATTTCCCGGGAAAAAGAAAGAGGTCGAACAGCTTTTAGGGTGGACGCCTAAGCTGGATTCAATGACCTCCTTATTTTCCAAGCTTTCGCCGGGCGGCTTAACCCCGACGGGACCGGCCATTCGTGAAGCCATTTCCCAATTTATGAAAAAAAGTCATATTGAAGGCAGGCTGCCTTATGATGATGAATACATCGAAAGATCCATTTAACATAGGGCGGGGCACAGTCATTCGCGGGAAGTGGCACCAGAATGTTTATATTGTCGAACGGAAGTTAGGAAGCGGAGCAACAGGAGAGGTTTACTTAGTCAAAACGAAAGAAGGCTCAGCCGCTTTAAAGCTCAGCAGGCAATTATCACTGACATCTGAAATGAACGTGCTGAAGGCGTTTGATAAGGTCCAGGGGTCTTCCCTCGGGCCTTCTTTGTTAGATGCTGACGATTGGGAGCAGAATGGGAAAGTCCTGTCCTTTTATGCGATGGAATTCATACAGGGGCCAACGCTATCGGCTTTTATTGAGCGCAGGGGAACTGCTTGGATTGGGATTCTGCTGTTGCAGCTGCTTGAAAATTTGCACGCCCTCCATCATCAAGGCTGGATATTCGGTGATATTAAACCAGATAATTTAATCGTATCCGGCCCGCCTTTTCGGATCCGCTGCATAGATGTAGGGGGTACAACTAAGCATGGGAGAGCGGTGAAAGAGTATACCGAGTTTTTTGACAGAGGTTACTGGGGCGGTGGATCCAGAAAGGCGGACCCGGCTTATGATTTGTTTGCCTCGGCCATGGTGGCTGTTAATCTTGTATACCCAAGAAGATTTGCAAGAGATGAAAGCGGCGTAAATCAGCTGATTGTACGCATTAAGCAAAAGCAAGAACTGTTGCAATACAGCCATGTGCTGATTAAAGCTGTACAAGGACAGTATCCAACTGCACTCGCCATGCGCAGAGAGCTGATGGAAGCATTGACCCCGAATACATCGGTAGAAAAACGGGTAAAAACAAATGAAAAGGAAAGCCGGATGAGGCGAACCGCCCACAAGAAGAGAAGGAAGCATAATAGCTTTTTAAAATCGGCTGTGGTGATTCTAGCCATTACTGCCTTGTATATCCTGTATATTTTGGCTGAATTGCTCGTTTGACCAATTTCTTTTGTTTTTCATTAAAAGAAAGTGTTACTATAGTCATTATAAGAATAAAGATCGGGAAGAGGCTTATATGCAAGAATTTGAAAAGCAAGTTGAACGATTTATTGAACATCATCAATTAATTCGACCAGGCGATCGGATTGCGGTTGGGGTTTCCGGGGGGCCGGATTCACTGGCGCTGCTTTCTTACTTAGCAAAAAAGCGCGAAGCTTTCGGCATTGAAATCTTCGCTCTTCATCTTGATCATATGTTTAGGGGAGAAGAATCGTATGCGGAATTGAAGTTTGTTGAAAACTTTTGCCAATTAAGAGAAATTCCCTTCATGGCCGATCGGATAGATGTCCGCAAACTAATAGAATCCTCCTCCATGGGGCTTCAAGAAGCAGCTCGCCATGTCCGGTACCACTTTTATGAGCGGGGGATGGCCGAGTTTTCCGCCAATAAGCTGGCGTTAGCCCATCACGGAGACGATCAGGTTGAAACCATCTTGATGCAGTTAACAAAGGGAGCCGGAAGAAGGATCGGAATTCCGGTGCGCAGATCGTTTGCCAATCAGGAAATGATTCGGCCGCTGCTTTCTGTCAATAAAGAAATGATTGAGCAGTATTGCGTGCAGGAAAAACTTGATCCTCGCAGAGATCCCAGCAATGAGAAGATGGACTACATGCGAAACCGTTTCCGGCATCATCTTCTTCCTTTTTTAAAGAAAGAAAATCCAAGGGTGCATGAACATTTTCAGCGATTCAGTGAAGAACAGGCGGAAGATGAACAGCTGTTACGTGAATGGACAGCTGAGAGCATGCAGCATGTGTGGGAAAAGAATGGAAGCGGGGCCAAATTAAAGGTTCGGGCGTTTTTAGAAGTGCCTTTGCCTTTACAAAGAAGAGGGATTCATCTAATATTAAACTATCTTTACAAAGGTAAAATAGCGTATTCCTTCATACATATTCAGCAGATTTTACAGCTGTTAAAGGAAGATCAACCTTCTGGAAGTCTGAATCTTCCTCACGGATTGCAGGTTCACCGTGAGTATAATGAATGTTTTTTCAGCTTTGAGATGAACGTAAGGAAGGACTATGTATTTACATTAGACGTCGGGGAACGGGTCGATTGGCCGTTCGGCGGCTCGTTTTTTTTGACAGATGAGCTGCCTGTGCCTGCTGGGGGTGCCGATTGTCTGCGGCTGGATCAGCAATCCGTCAAGCTGCCTTTATATGTGCGAACCAGAAGCGCGGGAGACAGGATCTCATTAAAGGGCATGAACGGAACGAAAAAGCTAAAACGCCTGTTTATCGATGAGAAAATCCCGCGCATAAAGCGGGATCAATGGCCGGTCATTGCGGACAGCAGCGGTAAAGTCCTGTGGGTACCCGGACTCAGGAAGTCCAAGTATGATCGGGCCGACGCCGGCAATTATTTCACTTTAATTTACAATAAGTAACCATCTTCTAGGAGGCTAACAAAATTGTTGAATCAGGATATTGAAAAAATACTGATTTCTGAAGACGAAATTCAGGAAAAGATTAAAGAGCTGGGCAGCCAGCTGACGGAAGAGTACAAAGACAAATTCCCCCTTGTTATCGGCGTGCTGAAGGGAGCCATGCCTTTCATGTCCGACCTGATTAAACGGATGGACACCTATTTGGAAATGGACTTTATGGATGTTTCCAGCTATGGCCGCTCCACCACTTCTTCCGGTGAAGTGAAAATTGTGAAAGATCTTGATACTTCCGTAGAAGGAAGAGACATTCTTATTATAGAAGACATCATCGACAGCGGCTTAACGCTGAGCTATTTAGTGGAGCTTTTCCGCTACAGAAAAGCTAAATCCATTAAAATTGTGACGCTTTTAGATAAACCGACAGGACGCAAAGCTAAGATTGCGGCTGATTTGGTAGGCTTTAAAGTACCTGATGCGTTCGTCGTCGGCTACGGTCTCGATTTTGCTGAGAAATACCGCAATCTTCCATACATTGGTGTGCTGAAGCCGGAAGTTTACAAAAAAACGGACGAGCAATCATAAGGCTGAGCTGCCTAAATGGAGATGCTGGACGTCATGCCTAACAGTTGTAATGCCAAGTTTTTCTATGATAGTATTGAGTACAGTATTTTTTACCGTGGGAGGAGGTAAGGGATGAATCGGATATTTCGATATACCATATTTTATTTATTAGTATTTCTTGTGATTATTGGTGTTGTGAGCTATTTAAACAACGGTAATCAGCCAAATAAAAATATAACGTATAATGAATTTATTTCCATTCTGGAGAAGGATGAAGTCGCTTCATTTTCCATGCAGCCTGAAAGAGGTGTGTTTGAAGTTCGCGGCCAGCTGAAGGGCGCGGGCAAAGACGAGTATTTCCTTGCTTACGTGATGAACAGTGAGTCCATGATGGACCGGGTGGATAAAGCTGCTAAAAGCGCGAAAGTAGAAGTGCTTCCTGCTAAAGAAACGAGCGGATGGGTCTCTTTCTTTACAACGATCATTCCGTTTTTAATCATCTTCTTGCTGTTCTTCTTCTTGCTGAACCAAGCGCAAGGCGGAGGCAGCCGAGTGATGAACTTCGGCAAAAGCAAAGCGCGTTTATATAATGATGAGAAGAAGAAAGTGCGCTTTAAAGATGTAGCTGGCGCAGATGAAGAAAAGCAGGAGCTTGTTGAGGTTGTGGAATTCTTAAAGGATCCCCGCAAGTTTTCAGAGCTTGGGGCCAGAATCCCTAAGGGCGTGCTGCTGGTAGGACCTCCAGGTACAGGTAAAACCTTGCTTGCGAGAGCCGCTGCTGGGGAAGCGGGTGTACCGTTCTTTTCGATCAGCGGTTCAGATTTCGTAGAGATGTTTGTCGGAGTCGGGGCCTCCCGGGTTCGAGATTTATTTGAAAACGCGAAGAAGAATGCTCCCTGCATGATCTTTATCGATGAAATCGATGCGGTAGGCCGCCAGCGCGGAGCCGGTCTTGGCGGAGGACACGATGAGCGCGAGCAAACTTTGAATCAGCTGCTTGTTGAGATGGATGGATTTAGCGCGAATGAGGGCATTATCATCATCGCGGCGACTAACCGTCCGGATATTCTAGACCCTGCTTTGCTGCGGCCGGGCCGTTTTGACCGCCAGATTACGGTGGACCGTCCGGATGTTACAGGCCGTGAAGCTGTTCTGCGCGTACATGCCCGCAATAAACCGCTTGATGAATCGGTGGATTTAAAAGCGATTGCGGCCAGAACACCTGGATTTTCAGGAGCGGATCTGGAAAACTTATTAAATGAAGCTGCCCTTGTTGCCGCCCGCCGCGACAAGAAGAAGGTAGATATGCGTGATATTGATGAAGCGACAGATCGCGTCATTGCCGGACCTGCTAAGAAGAGCCGGGTCATTTCTCAAAAAGAAAGAAAGATTGTGGCTTTCCACGAAGCGGGACATACAGTGATCGGTTTAGTGCTTGATGAAGCTGAAATGGTGCATAAAGTCACGATCGTTCCCCGCGGGCAAGCTGGCGGATATGCGGTGATGCTTCCGAAAGAAGATCGCTATTTCATGACAAAGCCAGAATTGCTTGATAAGATTACCGGCTTGCTTGGCGGACGCGTAGCGGAAGATATTATTTTCGGTGAAGTATCCACCGGTGCCCACAATGACTTCCAACGCGCAACGGGCATTGCCCGCCGCATGGTCACGGAGTTTGGAATGAGCGATAAGCTCGGTCCGCTTCAATTTGGCCAAAGTTCAGGCGGTCAAGTGTTCCTTGGCCGAGACTTTAATAATGAACAGAATTATTCAGATGCGATTGCTTATGAAATCGATCTTGAAATTCAGCACATTATTAAAAACTGTTACGAACGAGCAAAAGAAATTTTAACAGAGAATCGCGATAAGCTTGAAATTATCGCTAATACTCTTCTCGAAGTGGAAACCTTAGATGCGGAACAAATTAAACATCTAATCGATCACGGCAGTTTGCCTGAACGCAGCTATGCTGAAGATAAAAATGAGAAGACCGTTCAGGGTGATCAAGTCAAAGTGAACGTTCAGAAGAAGGAGGAGTCTGTTCGGGCGGAAGACGCGAAAGAGCCTGAAGACAGAGACAGCTCTTCTTCTGTGAATAAAGGTGAAGAACCGAAAAGCTAATCCCAGAAAGGCACCGATATTCTTTTGTCGGTGTCTTTTTTTCTTTTATAAAAGCCTGGAAGAAGTGCAATAATGCGGTTGAGGGCTTTCTGTGATATGATGAAGGGCAGCAATTAAAAAGTATATGTAGGTGTGGTGAGAACGTTGATATTTGTGTTGGATGTAGGGAATACCAATACTGTATTAGGTGTATACGAAAACGAAAATTTAAAATACCACTGGCGTATGGAAACGAACCGCAATAAAACGGAAGATGAATACGGGATGATCATCAAGAGCTTATTTCAGCATGTAGGCCTTGCTTTGTCGCAAATTGACGGCATGATTATTTCTTCTGTTGTCCCGCCTATTATGTTTTCTTTGGAGAAAATGTGTCAAAAATATTTTCATATAAAGCCTCTTATAGTTGGGCCGGGCATCAAGACAGGACTGAATATTAAATATGAAAACCCGCGCGAAGTCGGGGCGGATCGCATTGTCAATGCGGTTGCAGGCATTCATGAATACGGGAGCCCCCTGATTATCGTTGATTTTGGCACGGCAACGACCTACTGTTATATCGATGAAGGCGGCCATTATATGGGAGGGGCGATTGCGCCGGGCATCAATATTTCAACCGAAGCGCTATATTCCAGAGCGGCGAAGCTCCCAAGGATTGAAATTGTCCGGCCGGATCATATCGTCGGCAAGAATACGGTAGCGGCGATGCAAGCAGGTATTCTATACGGCTATGTCGGACAAGTAGACGGCATTGTCAGCCGCATGAAAGCTCAGAGCAAAAAGCAACCCACGGTGATTGCTACAGGGGGGCTGGCTCCGCTGATTGCTGAAGAAACGAGCAGCATTGATGTCGTAGATCCTTTTCTGACATTAAAGGGATTATGTCTGATTTATAAACGAAACATGAGATAGAAAGGAGCCTTCTGATGAGCGATTATTTAGTGAAAGCTATAGCCTTTGAAGGGCAAGTTCGCGCGTATGCGGCCCGCACAACGGAAACAGTGGGAGAAGCGCAAAGAAAGCATTATACGTGGCCGACGGCTTCTGCAGCACTGGGCCGTACAATGACGGCCGGTGTCATGATGGGAGCTATGAGTAAGGGCGAGGAGAAAATCACGATTAAAATACAAGGCGGCGGACCGATCGGCGCTATTTTAGTTGATGTCAACGCAAACGGGGAGGTTCGCGGATACGTCACCAATCCGCAAACCCATTTTGATCTGAATCAGCAAGGAAAGCTGGATGTTCGCCGGGCAGTAGGAACAGACGGGACGCTGACGGTAGTGAAGGATGTAGGTCTCAAAGATCATTTTAGCGGGCAGACGCCGATCGTATCCGGTGAAATTGCAGAAGACTTCACATACTATTTTGCTGTGTCTGAGCAAGTGCCATCTTCTGTCGGAACAGGAGTGCTTGTGAACCCTGACAACACGATTCTGGCAGCCGGAGGATTTATTATTCAAATCATGCCGGGTGCGGAAGAGGAAACGATTGAGCAAATTGAACAAAGAGTGACGAATATGACGCCGATCTCCAAGCTGATCGAACAAGGCTTAACTCCCGAAGAGATTTTGTTTTACATTTTAGGAAAGGAAAATGTCAAGCTGCTGGATACTGTGCCCGTTCGCTTTCAATGTAATTGCTCCAAGGAGAGATTCGGCCGCGCGATCACAGGTCTTGGCAAAGAAGAAATCGCGGCCATGATTGCCGAAGACGGCCAAGCGGAAGCCCAGTGTCACTTCTGTAATGAAAAGTACGTATTTACTAAGTGCGAGTTGCAGAAGATGAAAGACGAAGCGAAATCTTAAAAAATTAAATCGTCGGCAAGAAAACCTGTTAAGGCAACGGCTTTGCAGGTTTTTTTAACAAGCAGCTAGAAAAGAATTATATGAGTAAATAGATTGACATTTCGCAAAATAAATGGTAAATTCTATATAACCAATAAAAATACTCGGTATTAAGGTGGGGAAAATAATGCGTATAGCAAATTCAGTAGCTGAATTAGTCGGTGAAACACCGATCGTTAAGTTAAACAGAACCGTGGATGAAAACAGTGCAGACATATATTTGAAGCTTGAATATATGAATCCTGGAAGCAGTGTGAAGGACAGAATTGCTTTGGCGATGATTGAAGCAGCAGAGAAACAAGGCGGTTTGCAAGAAGGCGGAACGATCATTGAACCTACAAGTGGAAATACAGGTATCGGCCTAGCGATGATTGCTGCAGCCAAAGGGTACCGCGCCATTCTGGTCATGCCTGATACGATGAGCATGGAGCGCCGCAACCTGCTTCGCGCTTATGGAGCGGAGCTTGTGCTTACCCCAGGTTCTGAAGGGATGGGGGGAGCCATTCGCAAAGCAAAAGAGCTTGCGGATGAGCACGGCTATTTTATGCCGCAGCAATTTGAAAATGAAGCCAACCCGGAAATTCACCGGCTGACAACAGGAAAAGAAATCGCAGAACAAATGGATCAGCTGGATGCATTTATTGCTGGAATCGGAACAGGCGGAACGATTACGGGTGCCGGACAGGTGCTGAAAGAGAAATTTAAAGATATTAAAATCTATGCGGTTGAACCAGCAGGATCACCCGTGCTGTCCGGAGGAAAACCTGGCCCTCATAAGATTCAAGGAATCGGTGCCGGCTTTGTTCCTAAAGTATTAGACACAGACATTTATGATGAAATCATTCGAATAGAGAATGAAGAGGCGTTTGAAACTGCCCGTCAAGTAGCCAGAGAAGAGGGAATTCTTGGCGGTATTTCTTCAGGGGCTGCCATTGCCGCTGCTCGCCAAATAGCCGCTAAGCTTGGAAAAGGCAAAAAAGTACTGGCAATCATTCCAAGTAATGGAGAACGTTATTTAAGTACACCGCTCTATCAATTTAATGACAAATAATGTATAAAGGCAAAAGAGCAGGCTGCTTGTGCGGCCTGCTTTTTTATTATTGATCGCAAGTCTTCTATTTCATCCGCTCTGCTTTTGTTCAGTTGAGTATGTTCTCGTGGTAAAATGAGAAGAGGCTGAGAAGCGAGAGGAGTTTTTTGGATGAAAGTACAGGCAGGATCACATCTTTTAGACTTTGATAAAAAAACGCATATTATGGGGATCTTAAATGCAACCCCTGATTCTTTTTCAGATGGCGGCTTATTCTATGACGAGAAGAAAGCCGTCGATCATGCCAAGGAGATGGCGGAAACGGGTGCCGATATTATCGATATTGGAGGGGAGTCGACTCGCCCTGGACATACCCCTCTTTCCCTTAACGATGAATTGAAAAGAGTATTGCCGATAATTAAAGAAGTGGCATCCCAAGTCAATAAGCCAATATCGGTCGATACGTACAAAGCAGAAACAGCCAGACAGTCTCTAGAGGCAGGTGCTCATATCATCAATGATATTTGGGGAGCGAAAAAAGACCCAGAAATTGCAGCTGTTGCGGCGGAGTACAACGCTCCGATTATTTTAATGCACAACCGCGAGGATATGAATTACCAAGCTTTCGTTCGCGATGTCTTAATGGACTTATATGATAGCATTAATCTCGCGGTGAAGGCGGGGGTGCAGGAAGACCAAATAATTCTCGATCCGGGAATAGGATTTGCCAAGACAATGGAGCAAAATCTAGACATGATACGCCAGCTGGATAAGATTGCGGCTCTTGGCTTTCCGGTGCTTTTAGGTCCTTCGCGCAAGAGGGTGATCGGCCATGTTCTTAATCTTCCTGTAGAAGAAAGAATGGAAGGGACCGGGGCTGCATGCTGCTATGGTATAGAAAAGGGATGCGCCATCTTGCGTGTGCACGATGTCAAACCTATTAGCCGCATGGCGCGAATGACGGATGTATTGATGGGGAAGGGGTGAGGTGCATGGATAAGATTTATATGACTGGCATGGAGTTTTATGGATATCATGGAGTTTTTCCCGAAGAAACCAAGCTTGGACAGCGTTTTCGCGTCGATGTGATAGTAGAATTGCCGCTTAAGAAAGCGGGAGAGACAGATGAATTGCAGTACTCTGTGAACTACGCAGAGGTTTTTCAAGTGTGTAAAGAAGTTGCAGAGGGAGAGCCTTGTAAGCTGGTTGAAGCAGTTGCTGAGAAGATTGCAGCCTCTCTTTTGGAGACGTTTTTATCTGTTCATGCTTGCACGGTGAAAGTGATTAAACCGGACCCGCCTATCCCTGGCCATTATCAACATGTCGCAGTTGAAATAACACGAACGAGATAGAAGGATGAATGATGAAAAATACAGCATACTTGTCATTGGGAACCAATCTTGGCGATCGGTTATCCAATTTACACTCCGCTCTGTCCGCTATTGAGATGGAGAAAGGAATAAAAATAGAAAAGGTTTCATCCGTCTATGAAACGGATCCAGTCGGCTACACGAATCAGGCCCCGTTTTTGAATATGACGATCAGAATACAGACGTCATTATCCCCGGAAGAACTGTTAAATCGATGTCTTTCTATTGAACGAAAGCTGGGAAGAATAAGGGAATTCAAATGGGGGCCAAGAATAATAGACCTTGACATTTTAGTATATAATCAAGACAATATTAAATCAGAGAAACTAATCATTCCGCACCCGAGAATGCACGAACGAGCTTTCGTGCTTATTCCATTATTAGAGATAGATCCAACATTTTGCTTTCCAGGAACGCGCATACTGCTTAAAGAAAGAGTAAAAAGCATTCAAGGAAAAGAAGGTGTACGGTTATGGAAACCGATCAATGGGGACGGCGCATTCGAGCTTTTAGAAAACTGAAGGGCTATACCCAGGAGCGGCTGGCTCAGAAATTGGGGCTATCCATTTCGGTGCTGGGGGACATCGAACGAGGGTACCGCCCGCTTTCGAAAGAGCTTATGCAGCAAATTGCTGATGAGCTTCAGATTCAAGCGGATGAGCTTCGCCCGCCAAAGAATAAAGTAGAAAGGTGATTATATATGTTAAAAATCGGAAATATCGAAATGAAAAATCCGGTTGTTCTCGCCCCGATGGCAGGAGTGTGTAATTCTGCTTTTCGTTTAACAGTGAAGGAATTCGGCGCGGGATTGGTTTGCGCTGAGATGGTTAGCGATAAAGGGATTGTTTTTCAAAACGAAAAGACCCTTGATATGTTATATATCGATGAAAGAGAGAAACCGCTTAGTCTGCAGATCTTTGGCGGTGAGAAGGAATCGCTTGTTCAGGCGGCCAGCTTTGTGGATAAAAACACAAATGCTGATATTATTGACATTAATATGGGCTGTCCTGTACCGAAAATTACGAAATGCGATGCCGGAGCTAAATGGCTGCTTGATCCTAATAAAATTTATGAAATGGTCTCCGCCGTCACGGAAGCGGTTGATAAGCCTGTCACAGTGAAAATGCGCATGGGCTGGGATGAAGATCACATTTATGCAGTACAAAATGCTCAAGCCGTTGAAAGAGCAGGAGGCAAAGCGGTATCGCTTCACGGCCGCACACGCGTACAAATGTATGAAGGCCATGCCAACTGGGATATCATTAAGGAAGTGAAACAAGCTGTGAATATTCCTGTGATCGGCAACGGCGATGTTAAAACGCCTCAGGATGCGAAGCGTATGCTTGAAGAAACAGGTGTGGACGGCGTGATGATTGGACGTGCCGCTCTAGGTAATCCATGGATGATTTATCGTACCGTACATTATCTGGAAACGGGTGAGCTGATGGGTGAGCCTTCCGCGCGTGAGAAAGTGGAGGTGTGCTTACTCCATCTCGACCGTTTAATTCAATTGAAAGGTGAATTTATCGCCGTTCGAGAAATGCGTAAGCATGCTGCGTGGTATTTAAAAGGCATTCGCGGCAACGCCCGCGTGCGCAAAGCGATTAACTTATGTGAGACTAGAGATGACCTTGTAAATCTTCTGTCCGGTTTTGTGCAGGAAGTGGAAGAGAAAGAAGATTCTATTCAAGCTGGATAAAACGCAGGGCGATATTAGATATAGGAGTGAACAAAATGAGTCACGAAGATGTGAACGACCAATTATTGGTCAGAAGAGAGAAAATGCAAGCATTAAGAGACAAAGGGCTGGACCCATTTGGCAAGCGCTTTGAACGCACTCATTCAGCTCAAGCGATCATCGGCGAATTTGATCAGTTCTCAAAAGAGGAGCTGGAAGAGAAAGGTGCCGTGGTCAAGATTGCTGGCCGTGTGATGACGAAGCGCGGGAAAGGCAAAGCGGGATTTGCTCACATTCAGGATCTATCGGGCCAAATTCAAATTTATGTCCGTAAAGATACCGTGGGAGAAGAAGCGTACGAAGTATTTAATATGACCGATTTAGGGGATATTGTTGGGGTAAGCGGGACCGTTTTCAAAACAAAAGTAGGAGAGCTATCCATTAAAGTCAGTCATTATGAATACTTAACGAAAGCTTTACGTCCTCTTCCGGATAAATTTCACGGTTTGAAAGATGTAGAGCAGCGCTACCGCCAGCGGTACTTAGATTTGATTACCAGCCCGGAAAGCCAGCAAACATTTATCGCCCGCAGCCGTATCATCCAGTCGATGAGACGCTATTTAGATGAACACGGGTATCTGGAAGTCGAAACGCCAATGATGCATGCCATCGCCGGCGGTGCGGCTGCGCGTCCTTTTATTACGCACCATAATGCGCTGGACATGGAATTGTACATGCGAATCGCGATTGAATTGCATCTGAAACGTCTGATTGTGGGCGGCATGGAGAAGGTATACGAAATTGGCCGCGTCTTCCGAAACGAAGGAGTTTCTACACGCCATAATCCGGAGTTTACGATGATCGAGTTGTATGAAGCATACGCCGATTATCAAGATATCATGACCTTAACAGAAAATCTGATCGCTCATATTGCAAAAGAGGTGCATGGAACAACCACTGTGCCGTATGGTGAGCATCAAGTCGATCTAAAACCGAAATGGCGGCGCTATCACATGGTAGATGCAGTGAAAGAGTACACGGGTGTGGACTTTTGGCAGCAGATGACCGACGAAGAAGCGCGTCAACTAGCGAAAGAACACGGGATTGAATACAAGGAAACTATGCAATATGGTCACATTGTGAACGAATTCTTTGAACAAAGAGTGGAAGAGAAGCTCATCCAGCCAACATTTATTTATGGTCATCCGGTAGAGATTTCTCCGCTGGCTAAGAAAAACGAGGAAGATCCGCGTTTCACAGATCGCTTTGAGCTGTTCATTGTCGGCCGAGAACATGCGAACGCATTTACCGAGCTCAACGACCCAATCGATCAGCGGCAGCGCTTTGAGGCTCAGCTGAAAGAGAAAGAACAGGGGAATGACGAAGCGCATGAAATGGACGAGGACTTTATCGAGGCGCTTGAGTACGGGCTTCCTCCTACAGGCGGTCTAGGAATCGGTGTCGACCGGTTAGTTATGCTGTTAACCAATTCTCCTTCCATTCGCGATGTGTTGCTTTTCCCGTTAATGAGACATAAGGAATAGAGCAATCAACAAAGGGCGCTGATCAGCGCCCTTTGTTGATTGTGAAAGGAGTTAATCGATTTACAATGAATCTATAAAAAAAGCAAAAAAATGCTTGCTTGCAGGGAGAAGAAGTGGTATATTTATATTCGTTGCTAACAGCAGAAAGATTTAATTCAACTTAATTTAAAAAAACCATTGACGACACAAAGGTTAAATGGTAAGATAATTGAGTCGCTAAAAAATAGCAACGATATTGATCCTTGAAAACTGAACAAAATAAACGTCAACGTTAATTCAATTTATTATTATGAGCTAAGCAAACAATCTTATCGGAGAGTTTGATCCTGGCTCAGGACGAACGCTGGCGGCGTGCCTCATACATGCCAGTCGAGCGGACTTAGCGGGAGCTTGCTCCTGCTTGCGTCAGCGGCGGACGGGTGAGTAACACGTGGGTAACCTGCCTGTAAGATGGGGATAACTCCGGGAAACCGGGGCTAATACCGGATAAGTTCTTTCTTCGCATGAAGGCAGATTGAAAGGCGGCTTCGGCTGTCGCTTACAGATGGACCCGCGGCGCATTAGCTAGTTGGGGAGGTAACGGCTCACCAAGGCGACGATGCGTAGCCGACCTGAGAGGGTGATCGGCCACACTGGGACTGAGACACGGCCCAGACTCCTACGGGAGGCAGCAGTAGGGAATCTTCCGCAATGGACGAAAGTCTGACGGAGCCACGCCGCGTGAGTGAAGAAGGTTTTCGGATCGTAAAGCTCTGTTGTCAGGGAAGAACAAGTGTCGGAGTAACTGCCGGCACCTTGACGGTACCTGACCAGAAAGCCACGGCTAACTACGTGCCAGCAGCCGCGGTAATACGTAGGTGGCAAGCGTTGTCCGGAATTATTGGGCGTAAAGCGCGCGCGGGCGGTCTTTTAAGTCTGATGTGAAAGCCCACGGCTCAACCGTGGAGGGTCATTGGAAACTGGAAGACTTGAGTGCAGAAGAGAAGAGCGGAATTCCATGTGTAGCGGTGAAATGCGTAGAGATGTGGAGGAACACCAGTGGCGAAGGCGGCTCTTTGGTCTGTAACTGACGCTGAGGCGCGAAAGCGTGGGGAGCGAACAGGATTAGATACCCTGGTAGTCCACGCCGTAAACGATGAGTGCTAAGTGTTGGAGGGTTTCCGCCCTTCAGTGCTGCAGCTAACGCATTAAGCACTCCGCCTGGGGAGTACGGCCGCAAGGCTGAAACTCAAAGGAATTGACGGGGGCCCGCACAAGCGGTGGAGCATGTGGTTTAATTCGAAGCAACGCGAAGAACCTTACCAGGTCTTGACATCCTCTGACCGCTCTGGAGACAGAGCCTTCCCCTTCGGGGGACAGAGTGACAGGTGGTGCATGGTTGTCGTCAGCTCGTGTCGTGAGATGTTGGGTTAAGTCCCGCAACGAGCGCAACCCTTGATCTTAGTTGCCAGCATTCAGTTGGGCACTCTAAGGTGAC